>NZ_CBFIHX010000071.1:0-18995 GCF_965662505.1 Pseudomaricurvus sp.
CAGGCGCAGCTCTTTGATACTCTGGCCAACGGCAGCCGAATTCTAAACGCCGGCGACGTTACGGGCTATGGCCTGGAAGCGGAAGTTACAGCCAGTGTCACGGATAACTTTGAAGTGATCGCCGGTGTGGGCTTTCTATCAACCGAGATGGAGTCTGATAAATCCAGTCGCGTAGCCGGAGACGTCTACTCCTACGACGGTGTTGAACTGCCATCAGCACCCGAAATCAGTTACAACCTGGTCGCACGCTACTACATCCCCATCGGGGACGCAGGCGAGCTGGCATTGCAAGCGGACTACTCCTGGCAAGACGATCACTTCCTGCAAGTGGAAAATGATCCTTACTCTCATCATGAAAGCTATGGAATCGCCAATGCCAAGGTCGGTTGGGCATCGATGGATGGTCGCTACACGGTGGAGTTATTCGTGAATAACCTGACCGATGAAGAGTACTTCACCTATCAGAATACACTGGGTGATGACTGGGGTTATGGTGTGTGGGGTAAACCGCGTACCTACGGTGCACGCGTTGCCTGGAAGATGTAATAGCCTGGAAGATGAAATAGAAAGGTATAACTAACAAAACAGGCCAAAAGTGAGAGCAATCTTACTTTTGGCCTGACTGACTAGAATATTTTCAGAAGCAGATTAAACCTTCTTCACAAACTCCGATTTAAGCTTCATCGCGCCAATACCATCGATTTTACAGTCGATATCGTGATCGCCGTCAACCAGACGGATATTCTTCACTTTCGTACCGACCTTCACCACCGACGACGAACCTTTGATCTTCAGATCTTTAATCACAGTCACCGTGTCACCGTCGCTTAGCACATTACCATTGGAATCTTTGATCACTTTCTCTTCTTCACCAGATTCCTGAGAGGCGTTAGCTGACCACTCGTTGCCACATTCCGGACAGACCAGAAGATCGCGATCTTCGTAGGCGTAAGGGGAGTTGCATTGTGGACAGGGGGGTAAATCGCTCATCGGGGTACCTATTGGCTAACTAGTAGCTTTATAAAATAGTAACGTTATGTAACTTTATATAGTGGCTCGATCTTGGGCAGGAAAGTCAATGACCTTACCTAAAGGCGGCGTATTATGAGGTTATAACCCCACTTTTACAAAGGTTTTTAATTCAACTGCAGAGTAGCCCGTCTTAAATTAAAATCATCGTCTTTGATGCGAACAGTAAAACCCAGTTTCTGCATCATCGACAACATGCCCCGGTTTTCCGTCAATATTTCCCCCTCCATTTCCAGCAGTCCACGTTGTCGAGCGACCTGAATCAGTTCAGTCATCAATTTATAACCAATGCCCTTGTGATGCCAGTCGTCCGCAATCACGATGGCAAACTCACAGCTGACACCGTCCGGGTTGGTCAGATAGCGGGCAACGCCTACTTCAATTTCGTCATCTCCCTGATAGGCGATCGCTGCCAATGCCATCTCCTGATCATAATCAATTTGGGTAAATCGGATCAGCATGTCGGGTGTGAGTTCGTGCAAGGACTGCATAAAACGGAAGTAGATCGTCTCCGGTGACATACGGCTGATAAAGTCCTGTTCGATGTTCGCATCCTCTGGACGCACAGGGCGAATCAATAAATCTGTACCATCAGATAATTGCATTCGGGTTTCCAGATTACCGGGGTAGGGGTGTACGGCCATGTGAGCATAGGGCTTGGCTTGTTCGGTAGGAGGCTGAACCTGAATCCGGGCATCGATCACCAGCGCGCCCTGATCATCGACCATCAGAGGATTGATATCGAGTGTATGGATCTCTGGCATTTCACACGCAAGCTCAGACACTCGCAGAAGTGCATCTTCCAGCGCGTCGAAATCAACAGCCGGCATACCCTGAAATTCCTGCAGCATGGTATAAACGCGAGTTCGGTTGATCATCTGTCGGGCAATAAATTTGTTCAACGGCGGCAAGGATACAAACTGATCCTGAATAACATCCACCATGGTGCCACCCGCGCCAAATCGAATGGCAGGGCCAAACACCGGATCACGCTGTATACCAATCATTAATTCCCGCCCCTGGGCACGGCGGTACATAGGTTCGAGTGTTACCCCCTGAATATCGGCTTCCGGACGATGCTGCCGAACGGTATTGATCATCTCTTCAAAATTTCGACGAACCGTCTCGACGTTGTTAATGTTCAGTCGAACACCACCCACATCGGACTTGTGTTGAATATCCTGGGCATTGATTTTCATGGCCAGCGGGAATCCCAACGTTTCCGCGGCGACAACGGCCTCATTCGGATTACTGGCAGCAATAGCCGGAGCTAACGGCAGGTGAAATGCGCGCAACACAGCTCGACACTCCACATTATTCAGCCAATTTCGATGGTTTTTCAGGGCTTCTTTCACAATCAAACGGGCACCGTCTAAATCCGGTTTGCGATGTTGAGTTAAGGGTTTCGGCACTTGCAACAGTAGCTGCTGGTTACGCTGGTAACTGGTCAACAAGGCAAAAGCCTGAATACAGGATTCCGGGGTGTCGAAGTGGGGCAGATTATGATCGCGGAAGAGCTTATGCGCTCCGGCAACTTGCTTCCCGCCTAACCAGCAAGCAATCACGGGCTTTTTACTCTGCTGAGCCGCGTCGATCACCAGACGTGCCACTTCCGAGGGATCGGTCATGGCTTGCGGCGCCAGCATCACCAAAACGCCGGAAAACTTATCGGATTGCAGACAGTAATCCAGCGCTACACGATAGTGCTCCGTCGTGGCATCTCCCTGTAAATCCAGCGGATTCGCTTTTGACCAATGAAGTGAAAGATAAGGATCCAGTTGCTCGATATCCGATTCATCCAGCTCGCCCAGCGGAACATCCAACTCAGCTGCCCGATCACTGGCCATCACACCCGGCCCACCGCCGTTGGTGACGATCGCCAGGTTGTGTCCCTTCAATTGATAACGGCGTCGGGACAGAATTTCAGCGGCATTCAGCATCTGCTTGATCGTGTACGCCCTGACTACCCCCGCACGGCGCAGAGCCGCGTGAAACACCACATCACTCCCCACCTTAGCGCCCGTATGGAGAATAGCGGCTCGAAGCCCCTGCTGAAAGCGACCCGCTTTTACGACGACCACCGGTTTAATTCGCGCCGCAACACGCAGCCCACTCAAAAAACGACGCGCGTCCCGTATGCCTTCGATATACAACAGAATCGAGCGGGTATTAGGATCCAGAGCGAGGTAATCCAGCACGGAACCAAACCCTATGTCGAAGGTATCTCCCAGAGAGATAACAGCTGAAAACCCCAGTCCCTCGCTCTGAGCCCAATCGATGGCTGCCGTACACAAAGCACCGGATTGAGACACCAGCGCCATGTGGCCCGGGCTGGCGATCTCATGACTGAACGTCGCATTAAGCCCCTTGGCGGGCAGCATCAAGCCCAGACAGTTCGGGCCGAGAATACGCACCCCATACTGCCGCGCACAGGCCATGAGTTGCTCCTGTAATATCCGACCTGCCTCGCCTGCGACGTTTTCACCAAAACCTGCAGACAGAACAATGGCTGAACGCACACCCGCCTCGCCACACTGGCGAACAATGTCCTCAACGGCATACGCAGGGGCAGTAATGACAGCCAGATCCACGGAGTCTTCTATCTCGGCAATGGATTTGTAGGCCTGATGATTTTGTACTATGACATGATTGGGGTTGACCGGATAAAGCTTGCCTTTAAAACCACCCGCCAACAGGTTGCGAAAGATAATGTGCCCCAGAGAGCTCTCACGATCGGATGCGCCAAATACCGCGATCGATTTGGGTGAGAACAAATGATTCAGGTAATGTAAGCCCATGGTGAGTTCTGTCGTGTGTTTTGCCAATTGGTAAAATGCAGCGGCTGCTACCGACCTCGGTACTTTTTATCTATGGCCTCTGACAGAATAGTAGCCAACCAAGGATTAAGAAAATGTCTTTAACCCTCATATCCCATCCTGATTGCCTGCTGCATGAGAATTTCGCAGGCCATCCCGAGTCGCCCCAACGACTCTCGGCAATCAATGATCAGCTGATTGCCTCGGGTGTGGATGTGGTCTTGTTGCCTGCGGATGCCCCTCTGGCAACTCGAGAACAACTCACTCGAGCGCACAGCGAGGCCTATGTGGATGACGTGTTTGCCCGCGCGCCCGAGCAGGGAACCATCGAACTGGCCGAAGATACGTTTATGAACTCGAACAGCCTGCAGGCCGCCCTGCGTGCAGCAGGGGCGGGAATTGACGCGGTAGACCGATTATTCTCAGGCAAGACCCAATCGGCCTTTTGCAGTGTGCGCCCCCCAGGGCATCACGCAGGCAAGAGCTTCGCCATGGGTTTTTGCATCTTCAATAACATTGCGATTGCAGCCGCACATGCTCTGGAAGAACATGATCTGGAACGGGTTGCCATCGTAGACTTCGACGTACACCACGGTAACGGAACCGAAAATATCTTTCGCGAAGACAGCAGAGTCTTACTCTGCTCCAGCTTCCAGCACCCGTTTTATCCCTACACAGGCGACGAAGCCACGCCGGATCATATCGTTAATCTCCCCCTTGCCGCAGGAACGGCAAGAGCTGATTTTCGAACAAAGGTTACCGAAACCTTTATCCCCAGACTGCATGAATTTAAACCCCAGCTGATTTTGATTTCCGCAGGTTTCGACGGACATCTGGAAGATGAGATGGCAGATATGAACCTGACAGAAGCGGACTATGCCTGGATAACACAAGAGATTAAGAAAATAGCGGATACCTACGCCGAGGGTCGTATGGTGTCTTTTTTGGAGGGAGGCTACTCTTTATCCGCACTGGGACGCTCGGTTGTAGCCCACCTTAAGGCGTTGATGGAATAAAACGAACACGTACTTTTACTGATCTGTTTAGTTGTCTTTTAATAGCAGGCACAAGACGTCTTTTGAGACGGCATGCTACAATCCTGCCCGTGATGATAATTTTGGAAACCTCATGAAAGTATACCTGCTTGTAGCCTGTGACCGTTTGGAAGAAAACGAAGAAACTAAACTCAAAAAACATCTTCCAGATTTACAAGCTGCGTTGCAAAAATACGCAGATGATAACGCCACGAACAATGTCACACTGATCAATCAATGCGACAGTGATTCTTGCGAAGACTGGGAACTGGGGGTTATTCAGGCAGTAAAGAAAAGCATTCACCTGAAATTCCCGGTAAATCTCTTTAATGATCTTGCCAAAGACTTTGGTATTGATTGTGAAATTGGATCAATAGAGGACGACTCCCGAGAACCCGTGAGCTATTTTGGTAAACATGAAGGCAAGGGCGATTCGTTTCTGATTGCGCAGTATTTAGGATTGTAGTTTTTCTCTAATCTATCCTGGCTAAGTTGGACCGAGAGGAGTGATTAACAACCACCTCTCAGCCATCTTAATAAACCTGAATGGCGGCTCCCTGCCTTAGTAATTCCAGGTAACTGAAGCCATTACACTGCGGGGAGCACCATAATTAGCTTGCCCCCACTGTGGGCTTAGGCGATATTTTTTATCTCCGACGTTGTTTACATTCAGTGCCAACGTCAGATTGTCAGTCATTGCATATTTGGCAAAGATATCAACCAAAGCGTAAGAATCCTGAACCTCAGTATCTGAGTAGTAAATTTCATTCTGCCAATTAATTGCTCCGCCAATACGCAATTCTGGCAACCCTGGCAGACTATATGCAGAGGCCAATTTAAAAAGTTTGGTAGGGATAAAGCGACGAGTGTCATCGCCATTTTCATCTTCAACCTCGACTTGTGTATAACCCGCACTGATGTTTAGGCCAGTGAACAGTTCACCTGAAAGTTCCAACTCGAAGCCATCGCTATCAAATTCTACACCGCGGTATATGTTCAATCCGGAAACAGTATCACGGGTTACCCATTCACCGAAGTTTTCCTGTGCAGACTCAAAAAGAGCCATGGTGAGGACCGCACTACCATCAAACAGCTCTTGTTTAATACCCACTTCCGAACTATCGCCGCGTACTGCACCAAGAGGAGACAAGTTAGAGTCTACCCAAGTCTGCGCTTTGAATACTTCACTAAAGCTGGCATAGAGCATTGTTCCCGGAAGAGCCTGATAGGTAGCTCCAACGTATGGAACGGTTTCATCGTCAGACGCATTCTGTGACGCACCATAACTGATTCCAGATTGTTCAATATCAACCGTACGTGCCCCGAGAAGTACTGAAAATTTATCGGTGAAATTCAAACGAGTCGATATATAAAAAGAGTCTTGCTCCTGTTCAATATCAGTAGATTGTGAAGCAGCATCATAAACATCAAACACTGGCTTAGGGGTATTGCCAGCCGCCCAGTCAGAGCCTATTGGGTCGTAGTTCCATTGGCTGCTGTATACAGAACGCCCGGTCAGGTCGATATCCGCAAAATTAACACCGGCTACCAGCTCGTGAGTCTGCCCCAGGAAAGAAAAGTTACCACTGACAAATAAATCGATAATTTCTTCTTTGTCTTCAGCCTCATAGAAACTGGCCTGGGCCAACAGGCCAGTTTCCGTGGATGAGTCAGGTGCACCCGATAGATAGAATGAATTCCAGGATTTTTCCTGTTTGGTTCGAGTGTAGATAGCTTTCAACATCCAGCTTTCACCCAAATCCTGTTCTAATTCAACAAAGCTGCGAGTTTGTTTTACATCCTGCTCAGCCCACTTCGGCGCAGTATTGGTGGACACATCGTAATCAGTAAGAGAACCATCGCTGTAAAATAACGGTAATGCACCCGATGAATTAGCATCACTGTGGCTGTCATTGATGCTGTGCCCGACAGTGAACCGTGTGGTATCGGTAATCTCTCCACTGAGAACACCATAGAAGACATCCAGGTCTTTGCTGTAGCGATCTATATAGGAATCTCCATCTTGCTTCGCGACCACCACGCGCCCCTTTAACTTGTCATCAATGATCGGTCCGGATATATCACCATCCAGACGATACTGATCCCAACTACCCGAAGAAGCGGAAATAGAAGCCTGCATATCTTCAGTAGGACGTTTACGTAAATAGTTAATGGTTGCCGATGGGTTTGCAAGGCCGGTTATCAAGCCCGTTGCGCCTTTTACCACTTCGACTTGTTCATAAATTGCCGAATCGTCATGCCCCTGAGTCAAACCATAGGAAAACGGGACACCCACACCATCGAATTGAAAATTTACAATGTCGAAGCCGCGCGCAGTGTAGTAAGTACGACCGGTTTCCACCTGCTCAACGGTAACCCCGGGGGCATAAGATAAAATTGAATTAATCTCCCGTAGTGAGAAGTCTTCAATCTGGTCACGGGAAATTACCGATACCACCTGAGGAGTTTCCAATATCGTCAGGTTCAACTTAGTGGCTGTTTTCGTTTTATTGGGCTCACCATAGACATAAACTGTTTCAATATTGCCCTTGTTTACATCATCAGTACCACTAGCCTTACCCGCATTTAAATCGGTTGAATTCTGTGCATATGCAATATGACTAAGCATGGCGCCTGCTACTGACAGAGCTAAAGCGCAGCGAGGTAAGGTTTTCATAACGTGTCCTAATGGTGTTGATTTCAATTGAAACGGTTTTGGTGAAATGCCTGAGCATTCTCCGAGCAGGGCATTTTATAACACCGATCATACTGATAATCAATATCATTATGATTTGAATTTTTAGTAATTCTACTGCAGTTATTGATTCGAGCTAGCGGCTACCTAGCGACTTAGGTCAATCTAACCCACTAAGCGGCTTGTACTATCACCACACTTTAAGCTCCAACCACAGAAGCCACCAACCAGATGTTGTAAGCCACAAAGGAAAGTAACAACACACTCCCTCGACACGATTTATTCGTCCCGGACCGCGAAATCCATACGTCATACAAACAACCCTGCCATCATCACCATCATGACATACCAGTCTCGGATCAGGATTTCTGGCGACATCGACGGCATCGGCGAGATAACACCGGCAATGCCGACGACTGCCAGCAGGTTGAACATGTTGAAGCTCACAACGTTACCAATGTCATGCTCACCTTTTCGGGCGGCCATGGCAGAAAAGACCATCTCTGGCGTCGAGGTTCTGAACCCCACAATCACCATACCGATTAACAGAGAGGGCATACCGGCGTGTTTCGCTGCGGCAACTGCATCTTCCACAAAACGATCAGCACTTCAGACCAGCAGGACAAAACCACCTAAAATGGCACACAGAGCCAAAAGCATATCGATTACTCAGTTTATGAATCGCAATGAGATATTTTTGCAGCACTAGATTGCAAACAATAGAACCTATTCTATGTTTTTCCACCTAATCGCTGCCAATACTTATTTGGGTACCCTGACTTCCAGCCATCAGAGACCTTTTCAGTAAAAGGACGTAATATTCATCCAATAATAGTATCCGTCCATTATTTTCAAGCACCAGAGAACCCAGCATCCCACAGGAGTCACCATGATTCAGTACCCCACTTACGACGATGTGCGCGCAGCGGCGGAGCGAATCCAAGGCCACGCCCACAAAACACCGGTGATGACTTCCTGCACAGCGAACACTGAGCTGGGTGCTCAGGTTTTCTTCAAGTGCGAAAATCTACAGCGGATGGGGGCATTTAAGTTTCGCGGTGCTTTTAATGCGCTATCGAAATTCAGCCCTGAACAGCGTCGAGCGGGCGTCGTGGCGTTTTCCTCTGGTAATCACGCGCAGGCCATTGCCTTGTCGGCCAAAATTCTCGATATACCCGCCACCATTGTTATGCCTCACGACGCTCCGGCAGCCAAAGTAGCCGCGACCAAAGATTACAGGGGCAACGTCGTCATCTACGATCGCTATAAAGAAGATCGCGAACAGATCGGTCGTGAGCTGGCTGAACAACACGGCCTGACACTTATTCCCCCTTATGATCACCCGGATGTATTGGCCGGGCAGGGGACTGCGGCTAAGGAGTTGTTTGAAGAAGTGGGTCCGCTGGACGCTTTGTTTGTGCCGCTGGGAGGAGGGGGGTTACTTTCCGGCTGTGCTCTGGCTACACGTGTACTGTCACCTGGATGTCAGCTGTACGGTGTTGAGCCAGAGGCAGGCAATGACGGTCAACGATCATTTCGTTCCGGCTCGATAGTACACATAGACACACCCAAGACCATCGCCGATGGTGCTCAAACGCAACACCTCGGCAATTGTACATTTCCGATCATCCAGCGGGATGTCGATGACATACTGACCGTCTCAGACACCGAGCTTGTCAACGAGATGAAGTTTTTGGCCGCACGTATGAAGTTGATCGTCGAACCCACGGGTTGCCTCGGTCTGGCTGCAGCCAGGCAAATAAAAGCTGAATTACAGGGCAAGCGCGTGGGAGTACTTATCAGCGGCGGCAATGTAGATATGATGCGTTTTGCTGAGTTGATTTCGGCCTAGCGGGTTGCCAAGTGTCTACAACCGCCTCTAAAAATCATCTACTGGAAAACTTGATCCATCGCCCTCAAGGGCGCTGATGTGGATGGAATATTATGCCTGAAGTTATCTACTGTCTGCTTTATTGGGGGGAGCCCTCGACCCCTCTCCGGCCGCGTTAGCGGCGAACAACATGTGCTTGTTATGTACTGCCGCCCTTTTCTTTATCACTCTCTCTACGCAATTCTTTTCGGTTTTTGATCATAAAGTAAATAGTCAAAATGGAACCCAAAGCAAACGATATAGTTGGTACTAGGAAGCCTACAAAAAACAACCCTAATCCAGGCGTAAACCAGCTATAGAAAGTGATAGGCAATAATATTGCGGTAATGGTAAGCTCTATTGCCAACTGTTGATATTCACTACCGTATCGGCTTTCTACAGTTTTCGCCCAGTAATGCTTTACATTTATCTTTGCCAATTACGACAACCTTCCTTGTTAGCTTTTTTTTGCAACAAGCCAATAAGAGACACCTAAGGCCAAAACAACCGATGCAATTCCAAATATATAGTCTGGAGTAACATCAGCGAAATCAAGGATAATTACCTTCCGGGCAATAGCCATAAGTGCCGTAGCAATAACCAGTTGGATCGGTAGGACATTAGAGCCCAAGTACAACCTGATATTTACGAAGATCTCAACAGCGATTAGCACCACCATAAACGCGCCAAATACAGCAAAAATATCACTTACCTCTAATAGAAACTTCGGCGACTCCATAAGCTTTTGATACACAACAAAAACAACGTCTGCTACACCCCAAATTATGATTAGCACCATCAAAATGGCTAAAGCTTTAATCGCAACCCTTATGATTTTATGTAGAACGCCAATGAGTGGATCAGTATGTTCCTGAGGTAATTCCTCATGGACAATTTCATTCTTTTTGTATTCACTACTCATAAACGTAACCTATGTTTGCGCTGAACTCGACTGAAAGCTAACGCCGTTGTACATTGCAGTTTTGGAAGAGCCCGTTTTTTCTATTTAGCACAAAAAGGAGCGACGGAAAAACTGTCCATTTGACAACCAGTTATCTTAGACTGGCTCGCCATTGACCACTTTTAAACGCAGCGAGTAGTTTTTTGGCTCTACCTTCATCTAATTCAGTGAAACTTCTATTTTTACTAAAGAAATCATTTAAACCATCAACTTTCTGCAGATCTGATCTTGTTGCGCCAGAATATCCCATAGTCCACTCAGAGAAACTTCTTTCCTCTATAGGCTCTATTATTATTTTAACAATCCTGTCGTGCCTTTTATCATTGGATATCTCCACTAACAGTTTTTCAACCACTTCTCGCTTACCTTCAAGAATCTGAAAAAATGCGCCATCGTCATACAGAAGCATACCAGTTACATTTATACTGGAATTCTTTTTTCTGGCTTTTTCCAAAATAGAAACAATTTGATTTTTTTCCAGTTTTTCTTTTGCCGTACTCGCATAAATACAATGTATCAAATCGGCTTCTATATAATTTTCACTCATACTGGATTCCTCTTTGTATGCTAACGTCTAGCACAGCCGCCGAAAGTCGGCCTGCTGCTTGTTAAATGCCCGCCCGGGAATTGAAGCAGCCGATTTTGGATACCAACTGCTGTAGCGTATTAAACTTTGACATGTACAAGGGGACCTCTTTCTGTTTTTGAGAGGCTCACCCTTCAGCTCATCAAAGGAATACTTCTTACCCATACGGAAGCAAAACTTAATTTTAATAGACTTATTCTCATTTCCCCAACGAGGTATTGAAGAATGCTAGAGAAACCAAGGACCTCCGCTGACTCAACGAATCACTCCTGTCCCGCTGAATCTATAAATCTAGCGCCTTCATAGCACCCAGAGCGATAGTTTTTAAGGCCGCATATTCCGTAATTCTTCTCCGCCACGGGGAGAATATAGTCGGCATTCATGTGCAATATCGGAAGCCTGATATCCATAGCATTTAACAGTTAAATGGGCAGAAGTTCGTATATGCAACACCAATTTCCACCACTTTTATTCCATTTGTTTGCGAAAAAGCATATCAAGTTCAATAACTTAGCGCATCCTTTTCAGTACCTCATCATTGTGGAAACAAAGCCTACGTGTTTTACGAGACCGCTCAGGGGTCTTCTATGCACTCACAGACTCAGAAAACTCTTTGTATGAGACCGTCACCTTATTAAAAGGGCTCTGACCCATTTAACTCTTTAATTCAAATGCACAGCAGAGTTGATTGACTGCTGCCCTCTTGCTAATGATAACCGTTATCGTTATCATCCCTGTTTTTTGATACAGCCGTTCCAGAATACGCCTCAGGAGTAAACACCGTGACCAATATACCTTCTCACTTTTCCAGTCGCCTGCTGACTGTAGCCATATTGAGTGCCTGCGGTGTTGCACCGGCGATAGCAGAGAGTGCCCCGGCTGCAAGCCAACTAGAAGAGGTGGTGGTGGTCTCGCAGCGTCAGCCTTATCGTGGTGATGTACCGTTGGAGCAACTCCCCCAGCAAGTGCAGGTGATCGACAATTCTCTCCTGCACGACGTCGGCGCAGTTGAATTGCAAAGTGCGTTGGATCTGGCCGGTGGCCTTTCCCGTCAGAACAGCTTCGGGGGCCTGTGGGACAGTTTTGCCATCCGGGGGTTTGCCGGAGATGAAAACCTGCCATCTGGCTACCTTATCAATGGCTTTAGTGGCGGCCGCGGCTTCAGTGGCAACCGGGATGTTTCCAACGTTGAATCCATTGAAATATTGAAAGGCCCTGGCTCAGCACTGTTCGGACGGGGAGAGCCCGGAGGCACAGTCAACATCGTGACCAAGAAGCCCGAATTTGAAAGAGAGGGTTATCTACGTGCCTCCGCAGGACGCTACGACAGCTATCGATACGAGGGTGATTACACCGATGCCATAACGGACACATTGGCCTTTCGCATCAATGGCGCCTACCAGGAAAGCGATAGTTTTCGCGATACCGTAGAAACGGAGAAGAGGGTGCTTTCCCCTTCTTTTTTGTATGCCATCACCGACAACACGACCCTCAGTTATGAAATGGAGTACCTGCAGCAGGAAGCGCCATTCGATCGGGGTATCGTTGCGGTTAATGGCAAGCTCGGCACCGTAGGCGTCAATACGTTTTATGGCGAACCCAACGATGGCCCCATTGAAGTGGATGCGCTTGGGCATCAATTAGTATTGCAACATGATTTCAACAGCAACTGGTCCCTGCTGGCTGGCGCGGGCTTACGCTCCTCCTCATTCGAAGGCAGCATGTCACAACCTGATCTGGCACCGTCCAGACAACAAATTGACACACTGGGGAGAGTCGTGCGGGAACGCCGCTATATGGATTTCGATGCTGACGACAAGTCTGGCCGAGTTGAGTTGAACGGAAAATTCAACACGGGTATTTTCTCTCACCACCTGTTATTGGGTGCCGACATCTACCAATACGAGCTGAAATCCATCATTGACCGCTGGCGTGTCGCGCCCGGCGCTACACCTCCCGACCTGACCTACTCGGTTGATCTTCACAACCCGGTATATGGGCAGGCTCAACCCGCACTCGGAGCAATGCGTGATCGTGTTGAAAAACAGCGAGCACACGGCTTTTATTTGCAGGACCAGATTGACCTAAGTGAGCGCTGGAAACTGCTGGTAGGGCTGAGATACGACGAGTTCACTCAAGAAGTGACGGACAACCTTTTCGCGTCCAAACGCTCACAGTCCCAATCTCAAACCAGCCCCAGAGCCGGATTGGTATTTGAAGCCACCGATAATCTCACTCTTTACGCCAGCTATTCAGAAGGTTTCAGACCCAATAGTGGCGCTGACTTTTACGGCGATGTGTTTGCCCCAGAGAAAAGTGAGTCCTACGAGTTAGGTCTGAAGGTGAATACTCTTGATGACACTCTGTCGGGCACCTTGGCGCTGTTCCGTATGAATAAGTCCAATATTTTGACATCCGACCCCAACCCTGATCACGCGGGCTACTCAGTGGCACTTGGCGAAGCAGAGAGCGAAGGGGTGGAGCTTGATATCCATGCCAGCCTGGGGGACAACACCGAACTGATGTTTTCCTATGCCTACGTTAATGCCCAAACCAGCAACACCGTAATCAATGCGGATTGGGGAGTGGAAATACCGGCAGGGAGCGACTTAATCAACATTCCGGCGAACAGTGCCAACCTGGTTCTGAGCCAGCGCGTCACTTTGTTTGGATACCCTTCAACAGTCGGAACCAGTATCAACTATGTCGACGATCGTCTGGGGGAAACCATTGATCCCAACTACCGTCTGCCAGGCTACACATTGGTGAATCTATTCGGCTCAATCCAGCCTACCAGACAACTTGAGCTTTCACTCAATGTGGACAACCTGTTTGACGAAGAGTACTACGTCAGCTCGTACCATAAATGGTGGACCATGCCCGGCAGCCCCACCACCTGGACGGTTGCCGCCACCTATTCGTTCTGATCGCTAAAAGTAAGCAGTGGGCTATGCGCCGCAGCGTCGACTGCTTTGTTATTCTTATGATTTCACTTACATTTAATCTCTTTCTTATCGCCCTGAGTAGAGACGTTTTTTGTTCGGTTTTTTATACGAATAAAATAATAAGCGTAACAAACAATGCACAAGCTTAGACTTAAACCGAAACCTACCCACTGACTAGGTTCAGGTTCAGAAAAACCCACCAGAACAACAACCAACTGAATTGGAGTAAGATAAACCAAAAACGAAATACAAAAGCAGAGTATTGCCTTTGAAAAAGTAAGGTTTAGCACTTCAGCCATATAAGAAATAAACACAAGAAAAGGAAGAATTACCACGACCCAAAACGCTATTACCACAACCGTTTCAATGGCGATCAAATATCCACCATCGATATAACCCTTGACCGACTCAAAGAGAACTAAAAAGAAGAACATCATTGAAGACGAAAAAAACAGATAACCTAAATAGAAAATAACTCCATTAGTAAACCCCCAGAATGAATATTTTTCGTCATCAGACATAGGGCCTTGTGTGAAACCAAAAGAACAGACATAAAAGGTCCACGTTAATGAAATCAAAAAGAAAAAGAGAGAGGGTACAAGTATTTCAGTCGGCGGAAAGGAAAACGGAACACCAAAAACGAATAACAATAGGGACAAGATGGATATCGATTCCATCAAATGAACCAATGCGTTGAAATTAAACTTATCTGTGAATTTGCAATTACCCTGAATCTCAAATGGGTTATTGCATTTAGCGATTTGAAGGTTAATACCAAAAAACTCAAGATAATGATCTTTAAGATAGTCCGTAACTCCGGATAAGCTGTGCATTATTAGTTCTCTTCTCCAACGCTTTTTGCCAACAATCTCCTATTAACCTTCCAGCCACTTGAAGTGCAATCTAATCAATCAACCTTCACCACTAAATCTCTCCTGAAATGGAAAACATGGACTCGCTATTGTTAATTTTTACCCACATTAACGATTTTTCAAGGCTGAATACGTACCTTGTCGCCTTAGACCGTAATTACTCTGGGCCAGTTAGCCAACAGGGGGGGGAGGGTGCTACAGAGAGAAGACCATTGCCAACCGAACGAATGATCGGCAATGGATCTTGGGAGAAGTGCTTTTATCTTTCCGCTGAATTTACGACTGACAAATCTGATCAATCGCTTTCAATTCAGCTTCGGTCAATTTCCAATCACCGGCCTGAAGATTTTGCTCCAACTGCTCCAGTTTGGTGGCTCCGGCAATCACGCTGCACACCACTGGCTGTGCCAGCAACCAGGAAACTGCCAGTTCCAGTAGAGTGTGCCCCTTCTCGGCGGCGTATTCAGCCAGACGTTCGGCCTTCTTCAAGTTGATGTCGGTGAGGTATCGGTCGCCCATATTCCACAGGTTTTTGCTGAGGCGGGTGTCACCGATGGAAGTGTTATTTTGCGTGTATTTTCCAGTGAGCAAACCATTCGCCAACGGCGTGTAGGGCATCAGGCCCATGCCATATTGCTCCAGTGCCGGAGTGAGCTTGGTTCTACCCGCTTGATTGAGGAGGGAGTACTCGTCCTGCGTGACGATAAATTCGCTGAGCTTGTCCGTCTTCGACAACCACTTGGCTTCCACCACCTGCCAGGCAGGGAGGTTACAACAACCAATGTAGCGAACCTTGCCAGCGCGGATGATGTCTTCCAGTGCGCGCAGCGTTTCTTCCATAGGCGTTGACGCATCAGGCCAGTGCAGCATGTAGACGTCGATGTAATCGGTTTTGAGTCGTGTCAGGCTGTCTTCAATATCTTTCAGGATCGCTCTGCGGGAGGTGTCCCGCACCGTCAGAGCTGGCG
Organism: Pseudomaricurvus sp.; assembly: GCF_965662505.1. NCBI lineage: Bacteria > Pseudomonadati > Pseudomonadota > Gammaproteobacteria > Cellvibrionales > Cellvibrionaceae > Pseudomaricurvus > Pseudomaricurvus sp. The sequence goes on from NZ_CBFIHX010000071.1 coordinate 15,777, forward strand.
TCATGCCAAACTTGGTAACGACGACAGCGTCTTGTCGACGATTGCCCAGAGCTTCACCCAGAATCCGTTCAGAAGCCCCCCATTCGCTGCCGTAGACCGGCGCAGTGTCAAACAACGTAACACCGGAATCCAGCGCCTTGTGAATCATCTGTGTTGAAAGTTTGGCGTCGATGGTCAATCCAAAGTTATTGCACCCCAGCCCAATGCTGGAGACTTTCAAACCTGATTTTCCGATATTGCGTGTGTGCACAAAGGCTCCTTAAAGACAGCATTATTAGGGTTGTGTTCCGATCTTGCTATATGCGGACGTTCGAATCACCACAAAATCAAATCATCAAAATATCGCGATCCAGACGCCCGATGATTTTCTCAATGGTGTTTCCTCGCAGAGCGCCGCGCAACCCTTTGCGCTGCTGACTGGCAATCACGATGATATCGGCGTCGATGTCGTTGGCCGTATCGCAGATCACATCTTCCGGCTCACCTTGTTTAACGTGGATGCGCTCATTAGGTACATTCGCCAGTGCGGCGATCTTGGCACGATCCGGGTATTCCATAGAGTCATCGTAGGAATTGACGATATGGGCTTCCATACCAAAGGTTTCGGTAAATCTGGCCGTCGTTGCCAGCATCCGGCTATCGCGCTCGGAGTTCTCCGGATCCTGGGATTTCAGAGTACACAGGATTTTTCCGGTGTGGTTCTCTGCAGGGCGTGAGGCAATCAGCACAGGATTGGTGGATTCACGCAGCAGCTTCCAGCGCTCATCACTGAGGAAGCGGCCACCGGACTGTTCTTCGTAGTAGGGGGCAATCGTCAAGGAGACGTTCAACTCTTTGCCGGCTTCTATAATGATGTCATTACTGCTGCTGCCCCAGCCCAGAACCACCGAGTACTCTACGTGGGAGCCTGCCATCTGGTCGTGGAGGTTCTCTTTCAGCCACTCACTGGTACACAGTACCGCGGGGGTTTGCTGCAACGTATGCTTGAAGGGAGTTACCACGAACACCATCTTGGCGCTGGTGTCGCTCGCAGGCCGTTTGGCCAGCAGCAATGCGCGCTCCAGAGCAGGGTGAGTTTGCTGGCTTGGATCGATTACAACGAGTACGTTTATCTGTTGTTCCATAAAATTTGTCCCCTTCTAAGGATCTGCTTATCGTTTAAGTACGTATAAAAAGTCGTTTGAGCACGTATATACGCATATAAGTCGTTCAAATACGTATGAAAGAACACCATCAGCATAGTTCTAGATGATGGATTCGTCTTAAAGGTGTAAACTAGTCACCACTGTTGATTTATAGTAGCTGAATTGTACTTACATGAGAAGGTTGATTGACAATGTCTGAGATTGACACAGATACCTTGCGTCAGGAGGTTCGTACCTGGCTGAAAGACAATGTTCCCGCGGGCTGGCGTGAGGCCATGACCGGCGTGGATCAGGAGCTGTTCGTGCAACAACAGCGCGAGTGGTTCGGCAAACTCTCCAAAGCGGGCTATGCCACACCCCATTGGCCGGAAGGCTGGCCCGGTGGTGGTCGCTCACTGGCGGAACAGAAAGTCATTTACGAAGAAGTGGCACGCGCCGACGCGCCTCGCCTGATTCTCTACTTTGTCGCCTTATACCACGCGGCCTGCACCATCATGGAGTGCGGGACCGAGGCACAAAAAGAGAAGTATCTGCCCGGCATTCTCAATGGCGAGATCTGGTGTCAGGGCTTCTCCGAGCCTAACGCTGGATCCGATCTGGCCTCGCTGAAAACCCGCGCCGAGCGTGTGGGTGACAAATACATCATCAACGGTCAGAAAACCTGGTCCACCATGGCCCAGTACGCCGACCGCTGTTTGTTGTTGGCCCGAAGTGACAACTCCGGTCCGCCGCAGGCAGGGCAGACCTACCTGCTGCTGGATATGAAAGCCCCCGGTGTCACCGTGGTGCCCATCAACCAAATCACCGGTGATGACGAATTTTCCGAAATCTTCTTCGACAACGTTGAAGTCCCTGTTGAGGATCTGGTCGGTGAAGAAGGGCAGGGCTGGGCAGTCGCTCAGGCCACTCTGGCTTCCGAGCGCGGCCTGACCCTGGTCGAGCTGAGTCAGCGTATGCGCTACTCCCTGCCGATGCTGGCGGAGACACTGAAAGAACGCGGTCTGTCGGAAGATACCTCCCTGCGTCGCGAACTGGGCAAAGTCATTACTCAGGTTGATGCCTGCTGTGCTCTGGCGGATCAATACCTGTTAAAACGCATCTCCGGCGAAGAAAAAGTCGGGGACGCCTCCATGGTGAAACTCTGCTACGCCCAGACGCTGCGTATGTACACTAAATTGGGTCGTCGCATCAGCGGTTTGCAGGGTCAATTCGATCCTGACTTTATGCGCGGCGCCACTCAGGAAACGGGCAACTGGACTCTGGACTTCATGAACTCCTACAACTGGTCGATTGCCGGTGGCAGTAACGAGATTCAGAGAAACATCATTTCCGAGCGCGTCTTGGGAATGCCCCGCGAACCCAAAACCTGGAAGCTGTAAGGAGGCCGATGATGAGTGAATTAAACGAATATCTGAACGAATTGAGAGCCTCCGCCCGTCAAGTGATGGACGGCGAGGGTACCGCTGCGGATGAGACCACCCTGTGGCCACTGACCGTTGAACTGGGTTGGCTGCTGACTGCCGTTCCCGAAGAGCTGGACGGCCTGGGTCTGGGCGTGCACGGCGTGAGCATGCTGCACACCGAGCTGGGTCGCGGTCTGGCACAGGTACCGTTTCTGACGGCCAGCCTGGCGGTCGACGCGATCGTACAGAGCGATCTGGAAGACAAAGCTGAACTGATTGGCCGTTTCACCACCGGTGAATGCGCCACAGGTTCTCTGGCCGGTGCATCCACCCTGACAGTGACCGATACCCTCAACGGACAAATGACCGCCGTACCGTCAGCGGATACCGCCAGCGACCTGCTGGTCTGTGTTGACGATTGCGTGGCACTGGTGAAACTGGATCAGGCAGGCGTTGAGCGTACCGCTCGCGGCACCTGGGACACCACCCGTCGTCTGTTTGACGTCACCTTCACTAACGTGGCTCTGACCGATCAAGTGGTCTTGGCGCGCGGCGAAGCGGCAACCAAATTGATCGCACGGCTGGAGACTCTGCGTGATTTCGCACTGGCGGCAGATTGCGTCGGCGCGGCATCTGGCCTGCTGGACATCACCATTGAGCACCTGAACACC
>NZ_CBFIHX010000072.1:0-18726 GCF_965662505.1 Pseudomaricurvus sp.
ACTCAGGATCAAGTTGTGGGCTGGGAAATTGTCAAAGCCTACGGCGGTGAAGTGAAGGTGTTGAGTTTCTTTGACGATTGTTCGACTACTGCCATTGTGGAAAAGATTAAAGATCAGGATTAGAAAACTTAAAGGCAGAGCTGGCTACGAGAAGCCGACTTATTGTATCGCCGACACAGCCTTCCGAATGATCTCTTCAAAATAGCGCAGCCTGCCCCCCTGACTGCCGCTCTCGGTCTGGTATCCCTGAATAAACGTATCCAGATTGACCGTTTTCATATCTTCCTTGTAGCGAAACACATGCTGAAAGTTTCGCTTTCTCTGCCAATTGCTCAATCGAAACACATTCACTCGCATATCGGCGATATCAATCAACCCAAACTTACCATCCGGCAGCTGAATGATGTTGCCGAAGTGCAGCGAGCGGAACATCACGCCGGCATCGTGCAGTTCGGCGATGTAAGCGCCTAGACGACGGGAGAGTTCAGGGTCTTTGGAGTTGTCTTGCATGACCTTGCGTACGGTATCGCCTGGGATACCGTGGTAGAGGACGCAATCGCGCCGGGGATTGTCGGTTTTAAAGGTGTCCAGAATGCCTACGGTGGTGATGTGGCGCTTTTTCAGCTTGGCGGCGTTGGTGGCGAATTGTGTCGCGCGAGAGCGCAGTTTGGCCATGGAAACCGTGTGTTTATGGTAAAAGATTTTCAGGTAGCGATGTTCAGCCAAGACTACGACTTTGGGGCCGTGCTGGTCTTTTTCGATGACGGTGCCGGACTCGATCAGTCGGTCGAGTTCTGAGTTTTTTAAGGTCTTCATGCTTATGGGGTACCGTCGTGCAAGCGTTGCAGGGAGGTCAGGGCTTTAGCGCAGTTGTCGGCCAGATGATCGGGGTTGATGGTGCCAATGATGGCACTGCTGACGGCGCGGTGAGCGTAAAGAAAGTTCATGCTGGCCTGTACCGGGTCACTATCGGTATCGAGGGTGATGTGGCCGCTTGCCAGTGCTTTTTTGATTAAAACACCTTTGTTGTTGGCTTGACAAAAGTCGAGTACAGGTTCTTCTTGGTGATGGTTGAGGTTGTAGGTCACCATCACACAATCACTTTGTCTGGCCGCTTCAATGCCACCTTCGACCGTTTTGGTGGACATCCCAAAGGCGCGGATCAGTCCTTCCTGTTTCAGGTCTGCCAGTGTACCCAGTGCTTCACCCTGTCGAATAATATCCAGATCGTTACCGTCAGAGTGAACCAGAACCAGATCAATCATATCGGTGTCGAGTCGTTTGAGGCTGCGCTCCACGCTGCGACGGGTATGCCGGGCGGAGAAATCAAACGACGATTGCCCGCGCTCAAACTCTTCACCAACCTTGCTGCAAATCACCCAGTCGTGACGCTGGCCTCGTAGTAAAGGTCCAAGACGTTCTTCGCTGATGCCATAAGCCGGTGCGGTATCAATCAGGTTGATGCCCAAATCTTTGGCCAAATCGATTAAGTTCGCGGCCGCAGTATCGCTGGGCAGTTCAAAGCCTGTGGGGTATTTCACCCCTTGATTGCGGCCGAGTTTAACGGTGCCCAGACCGATGGGGCTGACACTCAGTCCGGTGTTGCCAATGGGATTGCGGTAGTTTGCTAAAGTCGCCATAGAAGTCAGGTATTGTTGATTTCGGGTAGGCTGCGGAAGTCAGCACAATCCCAGGGAGATTTCGCCACGGGCGCCTGAGGCAGGGCATCCAGTGCGGAGAGGTCTGGTGCAGGTGCGGCCGGATCAGAGCCGCCGCCTGGGTGAATGCCCTGTTGTCGAAGCAGCTCGAGTGTTTCGGTGGCCAGGTTGGGAGCCAGTGTCAGTTTGGTGGGCCAGACAACCGACAGGTTGCGACAGTGTTTGGCTTTGCCAATATAGGCCTTGTCCGGGCGCATCAAGTTCTTTTGTTTTGGCTCGGCCCGATTAACCGGCAGGGTTGCCCACTGTGCGCGAGATAAATCCAGCCACGGCATCAAGGATTTGAGTTCTGCATGGGCTCCGCGGATCAGTGCGTCGGGGTCTTTATCCACTCCGTCTTCCGCCAGACTGCCGCCCAGGTACCAGACCCACTTACCGTCACGACAGGGATGACTGGAAATGGTCAGGCGTGGTGTTTTGTCGGTGCCCAGACAGTGACCGTAAAAGCTGTAAGGCACATCCAGCTTAAGCATGACCTGTTGCAGTGGGCGAATCTGCATGGCGGGGCTTTGTTCGTCCAGTTGTTCCAGTAGGGCGGCGTTACCTTGTCCGGCACTGAAGATAAACTGCTTGGCTTTTACGCAGAGTTCGTCGCCATTGGCGGTGCGGATGTGCAGCTGACAATTACCCTGATCGTCTTTATCCCAGCGCGCTTGATCCTGAGTCAGCTGATAGGTTCTACCGCGGACATTATGAGCCAGAGTTTTCAGAACGCTCGGAACATCCAGAACGATATCCACCAGTTTGTAGAGTTGGCCTTTGAATGCCTCATTCTGAAAAATCGGCGGGCGGTCTTTGGCTTTCACTTTGTCAACGCGGCCGCGAGTGGCCTTACTGGCAAAGAAGGTGGTGAGTTTGGAGGTGACGCTGGCGGTTGACCACATGTAAAAGTGATCGCTGAGGACATTGGCGCCACGCAGATCGACATCACCACAGCCGGCCAGACAGTCTTGCCAGTGGGCGGGCATATCGGCAATGGCTTCGGAGGCTCCGGTGAGAGCGCCGCTGAGGGTGTACTTGATTCCGCCGTGGATCATGCCCTGCGAGGCAACGGACTGGTCGCTGCCCAGAGCACGGGCTTCAAACAGAGCGCATTGATAGCCGGCGCTTTGCAGGCGATTGATCAGCCAGAGCCCGGCAATACCACCGCCGATGATGGCGATGTCGAGTTCAATATTCTGCGACATGAGGTTCACGTATCGGGAATTTACGCAATTATACGGCTTTTCCAGGCAAAAAGCCTTGTTGGTGGCGGTCTGTTTGCGTGGCTTTGCTTGGCTTGTGACCGTGGTCTGGTATGCTGCCGGTTGATTTCTGCAGGACGCGACTTTTCTTATGATGCGCTGGCTTTACAGTCTGTTCTTTTACCTTTGCCTGCCCCTGGTGATCACCCGTTTGCTGTGGCGTGCCCGTTCGGCACCGGCATATGCGCGGCGCTGGAGTGAGCGTTTTGGTTTCTTCGAGGCGCGTCATAAAGAGCGTCCAGCCATTTGGGTACACGCGGTGTCCGTAGGCGAAACTCTGGCGGCTCTGCCATTGATCAAACAGCTCCAATCCACATTTCCCGATCACGATCTGATCGTCACCACCACCACGCCCACGGGTTCCGAGCGAGTACGGGCGAGTCTGGGTGATTCGGTATTTCATGTGTATGCGCCCTACGATCTGCCGGACTGTCTGGCGCGGTTCCTGCGGCGCACGCAACCGGCTCTGGCGATCATCATGGAAACCGAGCTGTGGCCAAATACCATCGCTGCCTGCCATCAGCGGCAGATCCCTCTGGTGGTGGCTAACGCGCGACTGTCAGAGAAATCGGCGCGTGGTTATGCGCGCTTTTCGGCGCTGGCTAAACCCATGCTTCAGCAGATCACCATGGTGGCGGCTCAGCATCGGGATGACGGCGAACGCTTTGTTAGACTGGGATTGCCCCTCACCGCGCTGGCGATCACCGGTAACATTAAATTTGATCTGACGCTCGATGATGCAGTGAGGCGAGAGGCGCAGGTGATTCGCAAGCGCTGGCAGGGGACGGGGCGACGCCCGGTCTTGCTGGCCGCCAGCACTCACCAGGGCGAAGATACGCTGTTGCTGCAGACTTATGAAAAACTGTTGCCGAGTAATCCTGATCTGTTGTTGGTGCTGGTGCCTCGTCACCCGGAGCGCTTTGATCGAGTGGTGACCGAAGCCGAAGCGGAATACCGCGTTCAACGACACAGCGAGGGCGGCACCGTGATGGCCGATACCCAGGTACTGGTGGGTGACACCATGGGAGAAATGCTGCCCATGTTAGGTGCGTCCGATGTGGTGTTTATGGGTGGCACCTGGGTGCCTAATGGCGGTCACAATCTGATTGAGCCCGCCGCCTGGGGCAAGCCTATTTTCTGTGGCCCTTCACTGTTTAACTTTGCTGAAGTGTCACGTCTACTGAAGGAGTCTTCGGGGCTAAAAATTGTGGAAACCCCCACGGATCTGGCGGTGGCGGTGGATCAGTTGCTGGCGTCGGATGTGCGCTCTGAGAGTATGGGAGAGGCGGCCAGACAGGTGGCTGAGGCCAACCGGGGCGCCTTGCAGCGATTGTTGGCGGTTATCGAAGAGAAATTGGTTTAGCGACTTACTTTGGTTTAGCGGCTTATATTGCCTTAGGCTAAAAACAGGCGCTGTTCGAAAGCTAAATCGGAAAGAACACTAAAGCGTAAGAAAACCAAAGCGTAAAAAAGCCCGCCGTTGATGACTCAAGGCGGGCTTTTTTGATGCTGTCAGAAACCTGCCTGACTACAGGGTTCTTTATCTGACTACAGGGTTCTTTATCTGACCGCGGTTTCGTAAGTGCTGCGGTCAACTTGGTTCTCGGCATCCAGCCAGCGGTTAAGCTTCTGCACATCTTCCGGTGTCAGGTTGCCTGCGGCTTCCTTCAGGCGCAGCATGTTGAGGATGTAGCCGTAACGGGCATCGTCGTAGTTGCGCTGTGCCTGATACACATTCTGTTGGGCAATTAACACATCAACCAGATTGCGGGTTCCCACTTCGTAACCGGCCTGGGTGGCTTCCAGTGCACTTTTGCTGGAGGTGATGGCCTGTTTACGGGCATTCACCTGAGCCACATTGGCCACCACAGACAAGTGCAGGGAGCGGGTTGCCTGAATGGTGTCACGCTGGGTTTGATTGAAGAGTTCTTCGGCTTGCATGGACTGTGCGTAGGCCTGACGACGCTCACCGGAGACGCGCAAGCCGCTGAAAATAGGGACATTCAACTGCACCGCAATGGTGGAGCGATCATCGACTCGGCTGTCGTTAGGAATGCCTCCACCGGAACCGTAGAACAGATCGGTATTGGTGTCGTCGCGGTTGCTGTAGGAATAGCTGGCGGTTACCGTGGGCAGGTGGCCAGAAGCTTTGGCGCGGGCATTCTCGCCGGAGGCCTCGGCATTGAGCTTGGCAACCTTGAGCGAATAGTTGTTTTCCAGGGCAAAATCGACCCACTCACTGCGTTCCAGCGGGGTGGGTTTAATCACTGGGTAGTTGTCCACCAACGGTGCCACGGTGTTCTCCGGGCGTCCGGTGAGCACTTCCAGGGCTTCAAACGCAATACCGAGATTACCCAGTGCTTCGAGGGTGGTTGCCGTGGCGTTGTCGTAAGCGGCCTGGGCTTCGTGCACATCGGTAATCGCGGTCAGACCCACATCAAAACGCTGCTTGGTTTGCTCCAACTGATGGCTCAAGGCTTTTTCTTCGGACTGCGCGGTTTTCATATTGTCGATAGCGCGAAGTACGTTCAGGTAAGCTTCCGAGACGCGAACGATCAACGACTGCTGATCGGCACTGAATTGGGCTTCGGCCTGGTCGCTGAGTGCGATGCCTTGTTGGTAACCAAACCAGGCGGACATATTAAACAGCGGTTGGGTCAGGCTGACGGAATAGGCTTCGTTTTCGGATTCGATGTCAGTGGAGCCTTGAGATTGTTGCCCTAGGCTGTTCAAGTTGCCAATAGTCGTTTGTTCCGACTCAGCGTAGGACGCCTCGGCATTGATCTGTGGCAGCAGCGCAGAGCGACCGATGGTCAGGGCTTCTTTGCCTGCACGGTAGGCGGCGGTGTCGGCTTTGAGTTGATGGTCGTTGTCCAGCGCGCGCAAATAAATATCTTGCAGGGTGTCGGCATGCAGGTTTAAGGCGCACAGGCTTAGAGCGCCTGCCAAGCCAAGGGTTAAGCGTCGCTTAAACATAGATCTTCCCGTATCTGGCTGAAAAAGGGCTAGTGTTAGCCTTTCTGTGATGAAATGATCCCGCGAGTTTAGCGGTTTGTGCCGGAAGCGTCGAGCTGTAGCCTGCGCGGTTGCCGTAAATTAGTGTTAATAGTGTGGGCGCTGGCTTAATTTTTGATTCATTAAAGCGTGGTCAGATATTCATCTGCTAAGCTCATGTTGTTTCAGGTGTTTTTGTGTCTGTCGTACTGATTATTGCTTCCCTTCCATTGATCGAGCTCTCCCTATGCACACCTTGTTTCTTCCAATACGTACGTTATTTTTTCCTATGCGAACAGTGTTTCTTCCTGCGCACACTGTGTTCCTTCGCAGTCTGACAATCATTTTGTCAGCCATTCTGCTGGCCGCCTGTTCAGCTTCGCCGGATTCGTCTGCGCGGAAAGATCCGTTAAAGCAAAAGGTTTCAGTGACCGTATCAGGTCCGGATATGCCCGTGACCTCGACCACGCCGTTGAGTTGGTATGCGGATGTGGCAGGCGTGCTGGCGCCCAGCGGGGATAGCAACAGCGACGCGGTTATCGCCAGTTTGCCGGATAAAGGCGCAGTGCCTGCCTGGATTCAGCAGGAAATACAGACGCAGATGGAAGCGAAAGGTTTTATGTTTGCGCAGGGCCCCACCCGTTATCAGGTGGTGGGCGCTATGGTGCTGGGCGATGGCGAGGCCAGTGCTAAAACGCAAGCGGTTTTCCGTCTGTTCCCCAGTCTGGAAGGTACCTCGGATGCCGAACACCCCAAGGGAACTTTACTGTTAGGAATCTGGGATTCAGAAACCAAGCAAGGGGTATGGCGCAGTGCTTTGCAGACCTTTGCCGAACCCCACGCCCCGGATGACGCCAAGCGCCAGCGCCTGAGTCAGTTGGTGTCTGAAGTCCTGTCGGAGCTGCAGCCCGCTCGCTCCTGATATCCGCCCGGCTTCATGACATCTGACTCAGGCTCTGACGGCTCAGTGTGAGCAGTAATTCCCGCAACCAGCGATGAGCCGGGCTCTTTTCCGTGCGCCGGTGCTGCAGCAAGGCAAACGGCAGTTTGGGGAAGCGCAGTGGGGACGGGAAGGGTACTGAATGCAGTTTGTGTTGATAGTTGCCCATCATGGTGAGGTGATGAGGGCCTACCATCAGGCAATCGGTGTTCATCAGTGTTTCCAGAGCCGCAGTCAGCTGTGTGGTATCAAACGCAATACGACGGCTGAGCTGCTGCTCTTTCAAAACCTGATCGATGATGCCGGTGTTGTCATCGGTCATACCCGGAAATGACACTCGGATATGTGGATAGCTCAGATAGTCTTCAAGACTGAGGGTGGATAGCTGGCTGAGAGGGTGCCCCACACGCATCAGGCAACCGGCGTCGCCGCTGCCGAGGGGAACACTGAGAAAGTCGTCAGGCACAGGTTGCAGGCGCTGAATGGCAAAATCCAGCTTGCCGGTGGCCAGCTGCTCCAGATAGTCCGGCGGCATATCGCAACTGGCCAGTTGCACATTCGGAGCCTGTTCACACAGGGCACGGACAATCAGCGGCAGGTTCATTTCTGAGATCCACTGGGGCAAGCCCAGGGAAAAGCGTCCGCGCCAGGCGGCGGGATCGAATTCTCCCCCATCCATTAATTCCTGTAGCTCTCCCAGCAGTGCCGGCAGGCGCAAAGCCAGCTCGTCGGTTTTGGGAGTGGGTACCAGGCCGTAAGCGGTTCGGGTAAACAGTGGGTCATTAAAGAGTTCTTTCAGTCGAACCAGAGTTTTACTCATGGCCGGCTGCGAGATGAAAAGCCGCTCCGCGGCGCGAGTCACGCTGCGCTCCTCAATCAGAACCTGAAGGGCGTAGAGCAGTTTGAAGTCCAGTCGGGCAAGCGGGGAGCGCTTCATCGTGTGCAGACCATCATGCATATTTCACCTTACCAATATTCTACTTTGGTTATGAATTTTATATAAAAAATGTCATTAGAGATATAACTGGTGGCGGGGTAAGGTAATGCGGTATTTATCAGCCTGTATCTAGGCCCACTTTTTGTAAAAAGAGTGACTAAACTCCTATTCACAATGGCTTTACCCATAATAACAACCGAGGTGTGAGAGATGATTCGATACGTTTCGACGTTCCTGCCATTAAAACGCTGTCAGGCGGTGGCCCGCGTACTGGCCGCAGCGGTACTGGCTGTGGGCGCCACCGACGCTCTGGCGGCAGAAAAACCCAATATCCTGATCATTTTTGGCGATGATATCGGGCGAACCAATATCAGTGCCTACAGTCACGGGCTGATGGGCTACAAAACCCCCAATATCGACAGTCTGGCCCGCGAGGGCATGATGTTCACCGATTACTACGGTGAGCAGAGCTGCACGGCGGGTCGTTCGGCGTTTATTACCGGACAGATTCCGGTGCGTACCGGATTGACCAAAGTGGGTACGCCGGGCGCCGATACCGGTATCCAGAAAGAGGATCCGACACTGGCGGAAATGCTCAAGCCGCTGGGTTATGCCACCGGACAATTTGGCAAGAATCATCTGGGTGACCGCAATGAATTTCTGCCCACCAACCACGGTTTCGACGAGTTTCTGGGCAATCTCTACCATCTGAATGCTGAAGAGCTGCCTGAAAATCCCGATTACCCGCAGGATGCCTGGTTTCAGAAGGTTGCCAACCCCCGTGGTGTGATTCACAGCTTTGCCGATGGCCGCATCAAAGATTCCGGCCCGCTGAACAGAAAGCGCATGGAAACCGTCGATGAAGAATTTGTGGGCAGTGCGAAGGATTTTATCGATCGAGCTCACAAGGCGGATAAGCCTTTCTTTGTTTGGCTGAACACCACCGGCATGCACTTCTGGACGCATCCCGCGAAAAAGCATCTGGGTAAGTCGGGTCAGGGCTTTTATAACGACGTGATGGTGGCTCACGATGCACTGGTGGGCGAAATGCTGCAGCAGTTGAAAGACCTGGGCATTGAAGACAACACCATCGTGCTTTACACCACCGACAACGGTCCGCACTACAACACTTGGCCTGATGCGGCGATCTCCCCGTTCCGCAGTGAGAAAAACACTAACTGGGAAGGGGGCTTCCGTGTTCCGGCTCTGGTGCGCTGGCCGGGCAAAATTGCTCCGGGGCAGGTCTCAAACGCCATCATGTCTCACCTGGATTGGGTGCCAACGCTGATGGCAGCGGTTGGTGATGACAAGGTGGTCGAAGAGCTGAAGAAAGGTCGCTCCTTCGGCAGTAAGCAGTTTAAAGTGCATCTGGACGGTTTTAATTTCCTGCCTTATCTCACGGGCAAAGAGAAAGAAGGGCCGCGGATGGATTTCTTCTACTTCAGTGACGACGGTGATTTTCTCGGCATTCGTTCCGGTGACTGGAAAGTGGTGTACGCCGAGCAGCGCGCTCACCGTTTCGATGTCTGGCGTGAGCCGTTTGTGAAATTGCGTATTCCTAAACTGTTTCATCTGCGTCGCGATCCTTTCGAGCGCGCGGACACCGATGCCAACAACTACGACACCTGGTGGGAAAATAACGCCGGCAGAATCTTCTACGGTTCCGCGAGAGCCTTGCGGTTTGCCCAGACGTTTAAGGAATTCCCCGCTCGTCAGGCTCCTAACAGTTTTACGGTTGACGGTATTATGAATGACATGACGAAATTTCGTTCCGGCAAATAATATTTTCACCGGTACTCAGCCTGCAAACGCCGCCCGCTTTGGGCGGCGTTTTTGTTTTCAGGCACTTATTTGTGATCAAGGCTTCCGGTCATACAGAAAACTGCACTACACTCTGATCTTTACTCTCATCGTTAAAATCACTCAAATACAATACAACTCATACACGCTGGCGTTGATAAAGTCCGGCGTAGATCACTGCAGGATGCCCGTGAACTATCTGTTGAATACGCTACGCTTCCATATTTCTCGTTCGTTTCTCCCTGTCACTGCACGCTTTCTTATCACGTTGATGGTGAGTGGCTTGTCGATGTCAGCAATGGCGACGGATGACGTTGAGGCTAGTCTCACTTCAGATCCGCGCCTGCACGCCGAATTTGTCGGCCGTGAAGTGTGCAGCGATTGCCATCAGCAGCAGGATCAACTCTGGCAGGGTTCTGATCACGATTGGGCGATGAAGCCGGCTGACGATCAGTCGGTACTGGCTGATTTCAATGATGTGACGTTTGATCACTACGGTGAGAAAACCCGATTTACCCAAAAAGACGGCAAGTACTGGGTCACGACTGACAATGCTAAAGGTGAGCAGGAAACCTTCGAGGTGCTCTACACGTTTGGGTACTACCCGCTGCAGCAGTATCTGTTGTCGATTGGCGATGGGCATTTGCAGGCGCTGGGGGTGTCTTGGGACAGTCGCTCGAAAAAAGAGGGCGGCCAGCGCTGGTTTCACCTCTACCCGGATGAAGCGATTCCCTTCGATGACGCCCTGCACTGGACCGGTCCTTACCAAAACTGGAACAACCGCTGTGCCGATTGTCACTCCACCAATTTACAACGCAATTACGATCTGGAGAGCCACAGCTACGATACCGGCTGGTCGGAAATCAATGTGAGTTGCGAAGCCTGCCACGGACCGGGCAGCAAGCACGTCCAGTTAATGCAGTCGTCCGGCAAAACCGACGGCAAGGCGGTGACCGCGGACAATCATCAAGTACAGAATAGTGATCAGGCACAGACTGGTGATCAGGTACAGAATAGCCATCCAGCCACGAGCGACCATCACGGTTTTGATCGCTCACTCGATCCCGTGGGGCAGTGGCTGCACACGGAAGACTCCGTTACGGCGCAAAACCCTCAGGCAGTTGGTGTGGACAGTGAGCAGTTGAGCGTCTGTGGTACCTGTCACTCGCGCCGGTCCATGCTGGACAATCAGAACCTGCCGGGCGATTTTCATCAGAAAGACCGGTTGCAGCTGGTGGAACAGCCACTGTATTACGGCGATGGCCAGATTCGCGACGAGGTCTACGTACTGGGCTCATTTTTGCAGAGTAAAATGCACCAGCAGGGCGTGGTGTGCAGTGATTGTCACGAGCCTCACAGCCTGAAGCTGAAAGTGGAGGGCAACGGTGTTTGTGCCCAGTGTCATCGTCCGGATGTGTTTGATCAGCCGGAGCACCACCACCACCCGGTGGGATCAGCCGGTGCCCAGTGTGTCAGCTGTCATATGCCGGAGACTACGTACATGGTGGTCGATCCTCGACGGGATCACAGCTTGCGGATACCGCGTCCTGACCTGAGTGCCAAGTTCGGCACGCCCAACGCCTGTAATCAGTGTCACACTGACAAGGATCCGGCCTGGGCCAGTACGGCGGTGGATCAGTGGATGAAGGCGTCGGGTAAAAAGCGCAAATGGCACTTCAGTGACGACCTGCTGCCAGGTCTCAGCGGTGCGCCGGATGCAGCGCAGCGATTGATGAAACTGGCCATGGCGCGCAACATCCCCGATATGGTGCAGGCCTCGGCGGTTTTGGCGCTGGAAAACCATCTGTCGCCACAGTCTGTTTTGGTGGCTCAAACCCAGCTGCACAATGACGATGCCATGGTGCGGTCAGCGGCTGTGCGGGTGCTGACGACATTGCCGCCGGAGCAGCGCTGGGAAGAGTTGAAATCACTGGTCAATGACAGCAGCAAGCAGGTGCGTCTGACGGTGGCAGAAAACACTGCGGATGTTGATGCCAGTACGCTGTCACCTGCTGAACAGGACAGCCTGAAAGCCTTGCAGCAGGAGTATCAGGCATTTTTGACTCGCGATCAGGACACCGCCGACGGGCAGATGGCGCTGGGCGTGTATCGTTTGCGTCAGGGCGATTTAACCGGTGCCGAAGCAGCGTATCGGCAGGCTCTGAACATCAACAGCAGCCAGATGGTCGCGTATTTGAATCTGGCGGATCTTTACCGTCAGACCAATGATGAGCAGAAGGTGCTGGAAACCCTGCGCCAGGGACTGGAAAAACTGCCACAGGCCGCGCCGTTACACCACTCGCTGGGGCTGTCTCTGGTGCGACAAAAGAATTACGCGCACGCGTTGAAAGCTCTGGAGGCAGCCGCCAAGCTGCAGCCGGGCAACGCCCGCTACGGTTATGTTTACGGGCTGATTCTGCAACAATTGGGGCAGGACAGCGCTGCAATGAGGGAGTGGCAGCGGGTGCTGACCATGTACCCGATGGATCGCGATACGCTGATGGCCATGTTCAGTGCCGCTCAGCGCAGCGGCAATGGGGCGATGATGCTCAAATACGCTCAGCGTCTGTCGGATATGGCGCCGGGAGACACACGCTGGCAACAGATGGTACAGCAGCTGCAGCAGCATTTTGGAAATTGAGGTAGAAGGTTCTAGGATGACGAAGGATTTTTTAAAGCCCCCTTTTGGGCTCGATGATGTGGAAATACTGGAGCGTGAGTCGCTCTACAAAGGCTTTTTCCGGATGGAATGCCTGCACTATCGCCACAAACGCTACCGTGGTGGCTGGAGCGAGACTATTAGTCGCGAAGTGTTGTTTCGCGGCGATGCGGTGGGGGCGGTGCTCTACGACCCCGCCAATGATTTGATCGGACTGGTGGAGCAGATCCGCCCTGGCGCATTCGCTGACCCCAATGGACCTTGGTGCCTCGAAGTGGTGGCGGGTATGGTAGAGCCCGGTGAGACGACCGAAGCCGTCGTCTGGCGGGAGATGCAGGAAGAAGCTGATATCACGCCATCCCACGTGGAATACATCTGTCAGTATATGGCCTCGCCCGGCGGCTGTGATGAGCGTCTGCACGTTTACTGCGCGCTGGCGAACCTGGACGGTCTGGACGGTGGCGTCAGTGGGCTGGACGAAGAGGGGGAAGATATTCGCCTGCTTATTATCCCTGCGGCTGAGGTTTTTGCCGAACTCTACAGCGGTCGCTTTAACAACGCCGCCACCATGATTTCACTGCAATGGTTGCAAATGAACCGCCCGCGTCTGCAGCAAGAGCACAGGTAAGCGCGTGGTGAATGGGGTAAACTGAGGTTTGTGTTGCTAACCTGAAGCTGCCAAAGAGTGTATGAGGTACTTATGCTGAATAAAGGGCCCGGTCGTTACAAAGTCGATCTGGCGGGTCAAATGGCTTGCTGCGAGGCGAATTACGCCCGTCTGCTGAAGTTGATGCCTACCTTCGATCAGCGCGATCAGTGGCAGTACGATGTTCAGGCTGGAGAATCCACCTGGAATATCTCCCTGCGTGTCACCGAGCGAGCCCGATACACCACCATGCTGGAGGTCACTCAGCGCAACGGTTTGCAGCACTGGGGCAGCTCCCCTCAATTGCAGGTACGCCTGTATCACGATGCCCGAATGGCCGAAGTGGTTGCCTGGCAGGAGCACCGTCGCGTGCGCCCCAAATACGATTACCCCAATCAGAAAATGTACCAGCGCGACGAAAAGGCGCAGTTCAATCGTTTTCTTGAAGACTGGCTCAGTCACAGCCTCGCCCACGGTCAAAGTTGTCAAGTTGTACCACTTTGATGTGGATTTGTGACGGGGTTCAGGCAATTCCTCCTCTCTTCTCCCATGCAGGCCCAATCGGGCTGATATAATTTCCTCATAGACAGTTGTAACCGATTGTTGTTATCGCGTGCTGTAACTGTCTGAGCGATCAGGTTGATCGAATGGTCTGTTGGATACCGCCTCAGTGGATGAAATTAAGTACATGGAGTGCTTTTTGTGGCGCGTACTGGCACTATAACCCTTGCAATTCAAGGATGATTGAGAAGACAAGATGGACTTGAGAATTGTGTATAGTACTAAGATGTTGTCGCCCATGCGGTTAATCCAAATCACCGATTGTCACCTAGGCTCCCATCAGGGCGAGTCCCTGCTGGGGCTGGATACTGATGAAAGCTTCGCCGATGTTCTGCATCGCCTTTCCTGTCATGAAAAAGACGCTGACTTTGTCGTCGCTTCCGGTGACGTCGCCAGTGATGGCGCTGTGGAAGCCTACGAGCGTTTCCTCGGCTCCCTGAAAGCCCAGTTCGATCGTCCGGTGGCCTGGTTGTCGGGCAATCACGATCTCGACGATCTGATGCAGCAGTTTCCCCGAGAGCAGGTACAGCGCGAGCATATTGAATTTGAGCACTGGCAGCTGATTCTGCTCAATTCCAGTATTCCCCACGAAGAGCGCGGCGAGATTGCCGAAACTGAGCTCGAGCGTCTGCGCCGCTGCCTGGACACCTGTGACAAGCACGCTCTGGTATTTGTGCATCATCAACCGGTGCCTGTGGGGTGTGACTGGCTCGATCAGTATGTGATCAGCAACGGCCCGCAACTGCTGGATATTCTCAGTGAATACCCCCAGGTGAAAGGATTGGTATGGGGGCATGTGCATCAGGATTATCACACGCGCCATCAGCACTACAGCTTGTACGCAACCCCATCGACCTGCATCCAGTTTAAGCCCAACAGCGACGATTTCGCCCTGGATGACACCATGCCCGGTTACCGCTGGTTCAATCTGCATCAGGATGGACGTCTGGAGACGGGAGTTGAACGCGTCGACGAAAAAGCCTACGGTATCGACTTTGCCTCTGCAGGTTACTGATCAGTCAATAGCTGCTCATACATTGCCGCTGAGAGCACCGATACACACTCAAAGCGCCCTTTTCTTATGCCTCCTGTCCCTACGTCAACGCTGGTTTACATCCACGGTTTCCTAAGTTCCCCACAGTCAGTCAAGGCTCAGGTCACTCAGCAGTGGCTGCTTGAGCATCGCCCCGATATCCAATACCACTGTCCGCATCTTAGCCCCTATCCGTTGGAAACCGAACGCCAACTCAGGGACATGATGAATCAATTGGGCGATCAAACCGTGGGCTTGGTGGGCAGTTCGCTGGGTGGCTTCTGGTCTACCTGGCTGGTGGAGCACTACAACGCCAAAGCGGTGTTGATCAATCCTTCGGTGCGTCCCTTTGAGTTGACGGATCGTTTGAATGGCGAGCCGCAGAAGAACTATCACACCGACGACACCTACCTCATGCTGCCCGAACACGGTGAGCAGTTCCGACAAGCCTATCGGCCAGAGCTGAAGGATCTCAGCCGTTACTGGTTACTGGCGCAAACCGGGGATGAAACTCTGGATTACCGTCAAGCGGAAGAACGCTATCAGGGTTGCCGTCAGCACATTGAAGAGGGTGGCGATCACAGTTTTCAGCATTACGAGGCGCACCTGCCCGAGATTGTCGATTTCCTCTTTGCCTCCGCGTGAGCAGCCCCGATATGTGGTACCGTCCTCATATGTGATAGCACCTTGATATGTGGTACAACAACAACCTGATTGCCGTTGACGGCAGGGTTGATTGAATCCCTGTCGAAGTGCACAAAAAAACAACAGATCAGCCGCCGCTGACTGTCGATATTCGAATTAAACCCAGGTTTTAAGATCGCGAGCAGGTTTTAAAGCCGTTGAGATTGTAAGACCACTGTATGGCGAACTATTCCTCAGAAGATATTGAAGTCCTCACGGGCCTGGATCCGGTCAAAAAGCGTCCGGGCATGTACACCGAGACCACGCGCCCCAACCACCTCGCGCAAGAGGTGATCGATAACAGTGTCGATGAGGCGCTGGCGGGGCACGCCAAGAATATTGAAGTTATTCTTCACAAAGACCAATCCATCACCTGTTCCGACGACGGTCGCGGCATGCCGGTGGATATCCACCCCGAACAGGGTAAGCCCGGGGTTGAAGTGATTCTCTCGACTCTGCACGCCGGGGGTAAATTCTCCAACGACAACTATCAGTTCTCCGGCGGTCTGCACGGCGTGGGGGTGTCGGTGGTGAACGCGCTGTCACAGGCGCTGGAAATTACCATCAAGCGCGATGGCCAAGTCCATCGTATGGCGTTTAAGGATGGCGACAAAGCCACCGATCTGGCGGTCATCGACACTTGCGGCAAGCGCAATACCGGCACCAGCGTGCGCTTTTTGCCGAACCCCAAGTATTTTGATTCCCCCAAGTTCTCCGTTTCCCGTATGCGTCATATCCTGCGAGCCAAGGCGGTGTTGTGCCCTGGACTGCGGGTCATTTTCAAAGATGAACAGAGTGGCGAGACCGATGAGTGGCTTTACGAAGACGGTCTTAAAGATTACTTGATGGCTGCCACCAACGGCTGGGAAAGCCTGCCGCAGGAGCCGTTTATCGGTACCTTTACCGGTCAGACCGAAGCCGCTGACTGGGCGGTACAGTGGTTGCCGGAAGGCGGTGAACTGATTCAGGAAAGTTACGTCAACCTGATTCCGACGGCTCAGGGCGGTACCCATGTTAACGGTCTGCGCACCGGTCTGCTGGATGCGTTGCGGGAATACTGTGAGTTTCGCAACCTGTTACCGCGCGGCGTGAAGCTGGCGCCGGACGATATCTGGGCCAACTGTTGCTATGTGTTGTCGTCCAAACTGGCTGATCCGCAATTCTCAGGTCAAACCAAAGAGCGACTGTCCTCCCGTGAAGCCGCTGCCTTTGTGTCGGGCGTGGCCAAAGACTCCTTCAGTCTGTGGCTCAATCAGCACACAGAGGACGGCGACAAACTGGCTGAGTTCTGCATCAGCAATGCTCAGAAGCGAGTCCGCTCCAGTAAAAAAGTCGCCCGTAAAAAAATCACCCAAGGGCCTGCACTGCCGGGCAAACTGGCTGACTGTTCGACCGGTGAGCCCGAGCGCGGTGAGCTGTTTCTGGTGGAAGGGGACTCGGCCGGTGGCTCTGCCAAGCAGGCGCGGGATCGTGAGTATCAGGCGATTCTTCCGCTGCGCGGTAAAATTCTCAACAGCTGGGAAGTGGACAGCCAGGAAGTGCTGGCGTCGCAGGAGATTCACGACATTTCCGTGGCGCTGGGGATCGATCCCGGTTCTGATGATCTGACGAATCTTCGTTACCACAAAATCTGCATCCTCGCCGATGCCGACTCCGATGGTTTGCACATTGCCACCTTGATCTGCGCTCTGTTCGTGCGTCACTTCAAACCGATGGTCGCTGCCGGTCATGTGTATGTTGCCATGCCGCCGCTTTACCGTATCGATGTTGGCAAAGAAGTGTATTACGCCCTCGACGAAGCCGAGAAAGATGGTGTATTGGATCGCATCAAGGCCGAAAAGAAAAAAGGACAGATCGGCGTACAGCGCTTTAAAGGTCTGGGTGAAATGAACCCGCTGCAACTGCGCGAAACCACCATGGATCCAGACACCCGTCGGCTGGTGCAACTGAACATCGAGCCTGGTGACGACACCAATCAAATCCTCGACATGCTGCTGGGTAAAAAGCGCGCCTCTGATCGCAAGAGCTGGCTGGAATCCAAAGGTAATCTGGCAGAAACGGGATTGGAAGCGGGGTTGGTTGAAGAGCCTGTGCCGTAAACTTTCCAGTTTTATGAAAGGGAATCCATTGGGCTGTGAGTTCCAGCGTAATACTGACCAATCACATGGGTGTATATCTGAGTGGTTTTTACGTCATTGTGGCCCAGCAGTTCCTGTACGGTACGAATGTCAGTACCGCCACGTAATAATTGTGTGGCAAAGGAATGCCGGAATGTATGGCAGGTAATGCGCTTATGTGACAGGTTGGCTGCAATGGCCGCTTTACGTAAGGCTTTTCGTATTACTGTTTGATGCAAGTGGTGGCGACACAGTTCTCCGGTATCCGGGTGAGCACAGAGTAATGACGCAGGGAATAAAAATGCCCAGGCTGTAGTTCTTGGTGCGTTGGGGTACTTGCGAGACAGGGCCAGAGGTAGAGATGTGCCGAAGCCCTTGTCTTTATCCTGTTGTTGGCAGTGCTGGGCAAATTCAAGTTGCTGCTTTATCGCATCTATTAACGAATGGGGTAATAAGGTTTGTCGATCCTTGTTACCTTTACCATCTCGAATAGTCAAAGCTAAGCGTTTCAAGTCAAGATCCTGAATACGTAACCGCAAACACTCAGAAATTCGCAAACCGCTGCCATAGAGTAAGCCGATAATCAGGTGATCTCGTGGTTTCAGATGAGTCATGAGTTCCGCGATTTCAGCGGGTTCCAGTACGGTGGGTAAGTGCCGTTGTTTTGTGGCTAAGCTAAATCCCAGCTCGCCTAACTCCTGCTTTAATACTTTGTGGTACATAAAGACTAATGCATTTAGCGCAACTTTTTGCGTGTTTATCGCAACTTTACGCTCAACGGCCAAGTGAGTGAGATAACGGGTAACCTCTGCAGCTCCATAGTCTTTTGGATGCTTCTTTTCTAAGAAGTAGATATAACGTTTGATCCAATGAATGTATGTTTTTTCAGTGCGTAAGCTGTAACCACGTAAGCGAATTTCATCTCTGATGCTATTTAGAAATGGGCTGGCCATGCGTAACTCCTCCATGAGTTTCTGTATTTATATACAGTGTTTTGTGGTGTGTCAAATTCACGATGATGATAGCTGGTTGAATGGCTCGCTTTGTTCTGGTATTAATTGGTAATCAATGCAGAATCAATGACATACAGGTTCAGGGAAGTAGATTTGGGGAAACCCCATATCCTCAATTAACGAGCCGGCTCGCTTTTAGCTGAAGGGAATACGCAGCAATTTCTATTTTCTCTTTAATTTCAAAGTGATACCTCTCCCTGGCGGCTGAATGCTTTTTTGCAAAGCGAGCCGGCTCTATATACAAATGTTAGGCATCAGTATGGAAAACTACGAATCTAAATTGCTATCAGTCGTCGCGGATGAGATGCCATTAACTAAAGGCTGCATTCCCTATGCAGATTTTTCTTCACTGGTATCAATAAAGACAGCAGGTGCATACG
>NZ_CBFIHX010000073.1:0-18703 GCF_965662505.1 Pseudomaricurvus sp.
AACATATCTGACCTCAATAGTTTGCTAACTCGCGGATGTACGGTGAAATTTCAGGTACACAAGACCACTGCGCAGATCAGTACTGCGTCATATAAGAGTGCGAGTTATAGATAAAGCGGCTCAGGCAAACACGGAAAAGGTAAACCTGAGAAGAATAGGCTGCTCTGGGCAGTTATCGGGGGCCCTGGGGGTCGTCATCCTCGCCACGGACACCTTCCCCACGGAAGAAGTCCTGCCAGGCAGCAGACGTACTCGCCCAATGTGACCAGGCAATGTAAGAGACCATAGCGGTTCAGCTCAAAGAAAATGAAATCAATGGCGCAAGGTTAGCGAAATCTTGAGAGAGTTACAAGCCGAATTATCATTCGGTTTATAACTGTAAAAGCTCTAGGCAACGAGCAGGGAAACCCTTGGAAAGAGCAACTCAAGAAGAATATACCCAAACCAAACTCACTCGTCGCCTAAAGTTAACCTCAGCCCATGGCTGTCTGGAATAACCGATCGATATCTTCTACGGGCAGCAGCGCTTTTTCCACCAATAGCGTTTTGATTGACTTGCCTTCCAACACTGCCTGCTGAGCAAGTGCTGAGGTTATCTCGTAACCGAGTATAGGATTCAACGCAGTGACTACACCAACAGAGCTATTGAGAAAACTTTCACACTTATCTACATTAGCGGTAATGCCACTGATGCATTTTGTTTTTAGAATACGACTGCCACGAGTTAGCATAGCCAGCGACAAGAACAGACAGTTAGCAATCACCGGCTCGAAAGCATTTAACTGTAATTGTCCACCTTCTGACGCAATCGATACAGTAACATCCTTCCCAATTACATCATAAGCGATCTGATTCACTACTTCAGGGATAACAGGGTTAACCTTGCCCGGCATAATCGATGAACCTGGCTGCATTTTGGGTAAGTTAATTTCACCCAAACCGCACAGAGGGCCAGAGGACAACAAGCGCAGGTCGTTACATATTTTGGAAATTTTTGTAGCATAACGCTTGAGTGCACCAGACAACTGAACAAAATCACCGGTATCCCAAGTTGCCTCCACTAAGTTTTCAGCCAAACGTACCGGTGCTCCCGAAACTATCTGTAAATTCACAATAGCCTTATTGCAATATCCCTTCGGAGTATTAATCCCTGTACCAATGGCCGTTGCTCCCAGATTAATGTCGAGCAATAAATTAATGGTCTGCTGAAGCTGTATCACGTCTTCGCCAATAGCTGTAGCGAACGCGCCAAATTCCATCCCCAGAGTCATCGGTACCGCATCCTGCATTTGAGTGCGCCCAATTTTATTAACGTTTTTAAACTCAAAAGCTTTTTCCTGAAAGCCTTCTTTGAGAAAATTAATCGCAAGAAGAAGATCCTGAGCCTTGTGATACAGGGCTAAACGCAGAGCCGTTGGATACACATCGTTCGTGGACTGAGAGCAGTTAACATCGTTATTAGGGTGAAGAAATTGATATTCGCCTTTATTGTGACCCATGATTTCCAGTGCTCGATTGGCAATCACTTCATTGGCATTCATATTTGCCGAAGTTCCAGCGCCACCCTGAATCACATCCACTACAAATTCGTTATGCCATTGGCCGGCAATAATTTCCTCGCAAGCGCCAACGATTGCCAGACATTTATCATCAGCCAACACACCCAGCTCGCGATTTGTTAAAGCGCATGCCTTTTTGACCATAGCCAATGCCATTACCATTTCAGGATCGATACTGAGAGGTATATCCGTAATGGAAAAATTTTCTACCGCACGTTGAGTTTGAATACCATAATAACGGTCAGCTGGAATTTTTTTGCTGCCTAGGGAATCAGTTTCAATCCGAGTTTTCATTTATTGTTGGCCTGATAGAAGTAAGTGATTATTTTTTAGGAAGAACCTTCAGCACTCTCGCTGAAACTCATAATAGCTACCCAGTTTGAGTAATTGAGAGAGCTCATCGAAAGCGGTATAGCATTCGTTAAGAAAATCCGGGCTTTTCAGATCGCAGGGCGCCAGTTCTTCACGGTAGTGAATCTTTACCCACTGCTGTAATTGATCAATTTTTTGTTCATCTAAAAGAAATTCAGGATGGACCGCTGACAATTCCTCGTCAGTCAAAGCGACTCGTAAGCGCAAACACGCAGGACCACCGCCATTACTCATACTTTGACGCACATCCACAAACTTCACCTCTCGGATTGGCTGTGAAGGATCATCCACCAGCTCCGAAAGATAACGATTGACCGAGTCGTTATCGCGACATTCGGTCGGTGCGATCAGTCGCATAGAATCGAAACTGCCATCATCGCCCACTAGCAACTGGCTGTTAAAAAGATAACTGGTAATGGCATCCGATAAACTGACCTTTTCAGCTGGAACACAGACAGGCTGGAAGGGTATAGCTCTATAGAGCTCTGCAAACGCCTGTTTCTGAGAATCGGGTTGAAACGCTTGCTCATGAAAGAAAAGTACAGGTCCATTACCCACAGCGACGACATCATTATGAAACGCACCGACGTTAATCGCTGTCGAACTCTGCTGTAAAAACACGGCACTATCAAGAACGCCGTGTTGACGAGCAATTGCCTCGCTGGCCTCAAGAGTCTGGCGGGCAGGAAATTTCAATTTCGTCGCATCGGTATGCATATCTCTTCCATAGACATAAAGACCAACACCGCGCTGACCGTAATCAGTGGTTAAACGCGTATGATTAGCCGCACCTTCGTCAGCAAATCGCGCTTGCGGTGGCAATGCAGAATGAACAGAAAAATATTTTTTATCCGCGAACACAGTTTGCAAACAACGTTGCGTTTGTTCATGCTCAATGGCGCGGTGCGCCGTTGTGACAAGGTTAGCCGGCGTGAAGTGCACACGGCCATCGTTACTGTCAGCTGACGGTGTTACCGTAGCCGCATTGGCTGCCCACATGCTTGATGCTGAATACACCATAGGGATCAGTGCCGGTGCTTGGCGAGCCACTTTACCAATGATATTACGATCACTGCCGGAGAAACCGAGGCGGCGCAGCACCTTAATATCGGGACGCAATTGCGGCGGCAAAAAGCCCTGTCGGTAACCAAGTCTGTGTAATGTGCGCATTTTTTCCAATCCTTGTAACGCCGCCTGACGAGGACTGGAAACATTTTTAGCATTTCTGGACGAAGCGAGATTACCAAACGCCAGACCACTGTAATTATGATTTGGGCCAATTAGCCCATCGAAATTAACTTCACTGGTGCTCATTAGCGAATTCCTCGAACAGATAATGTGGATTGCAGACTAGTCGCAAGACCGTGCGTCTGAGCTTGGGGCCAGGCGCAATAGTCCGCAGCGTAATAGGCACTGGGGCGATGATTACCACTGGCACCCACGCCACCAAAAGGCATCTCGCTTGATGCACCGGCTGTAGGGGAGTTAATGCTGACCACTCCGGCACGGATACCTGCGCAGAAAATACGTTGATGTTCAACGTTGTCACTGATCAAACCTGCCGCCAAGCCGAAGCGTGTGTTGTTTGCCTCTCTCATGGCTTCATCAAAATTCTTGACGCGAATCAACTGCAACAGAGGACCGAACCACTCATCATCACCGCGATCTTTAAGCTGAGTAACATCCAATAATGCTGGGCGCAATAAGTTACTCTCGGTTGCTTCTGATTGAAGTGACGCAATTACTTCAGCACCGGCAAGCTGCAAACGCTTTTGTTCATCCAACAAACGTTTCGCAGTTTCCCAATCGATAACCGGACCCATAAATGGTTCGGGAGTATCGTTATGTGCACCCACTATTACTTGCTCAATAGTCTGTTTTAGTTGGCACAAGATCTCGTCTGTCTGCTCACTTTCTACCACAATCAAACGACGGGCACAGGTACAGCGTTGGCCTGCACTGAGATAGGCACTGTGTAAAATAATATTGATAGCCGCGTCCAAGTTGATATTTTTATCAACGATCAAAGCATTATTCCCTCCCATTTCCAGTGCCAGCAAAACCTCTGGCCGGTCGGACATTTGGCGATGCAATAACCGTCCCACCGTAGACGATCCGGTGAATAACAACCCATCAATAGTAGACTCACTTAACAGAGCACCTACTTCCTTGCCACCCTGCAATAAATTCAGAACACCACTGGGAAGGCCAGCTTCTTGCCACAGCTTGACAGTTTTTTCCGCCACCAAAGGTGTTTTCTCACTGGGCTTAAATACCACGCAGTTACCGGCCAGCAACGCCGGTACAATGTGTCCGTTGGGTAAATGTCCAGGGAAATTGTAAGGACCAAAGACCGCCATCACCCCGTGTGGTCTATGCTCCAGTTGCAAATTGTTTTTTGTTTGAGATCCTGCACGCTGTTGCAGTGCGCGACAGCTGATGTCAATTTTCTTCGACATAGCGTCTACTTCCGCCAACGCCTCCCAATCGGGCTTGCCCGTTTCCAAGGAAATGGCCAGAGCTAAATCTGCACGGTTTTCCTGCAGTAATTGAGCAAAACACTGAACAATCGTCATTCGCTCTTCAAGCGATACCATAGCCCACGACTGTTGAGACCTTTGCGCTGCATTCACAGCTGCATTCACCTGATCGGCACTGGCACCAGCCTTTCTCCAGATCACCTGATTATTAATCGGATTCAACGATTCGAATAGCTTCCCTTTACCCACCTGCCATTCACTTTGGATAAACAGGCTGCTTATATCTGTTACGGTCATATTGATTCTCTATTTTCTGTCATTGTGATAGTCACGAGCGTTCGGTTAACGTTGAATGAATCGCAACAAAGCACCACTACTTACGTTCAGGGCGGAAAGATCATCCCGAGATAATTTAATTTCACCATTACCGTTTCGCGCTAAACGACTATTGATCACTCGAAAGCTTTGTAGCTGGCTGGTAGCCACTAATGTTGGCTCGGAAAGCAAGCGGTCTTCTGTCATTAAGGCAATCCCCTGATCAATGCGTCGCACACTTTTAAGCTGACTGATTTTGGCTTTCATCAATGGTCCGCCATCAAAAATATCCACCACATTGTCATAACTAAAGCCTTCTTCTTGCAAAAGCTCCATAGCTCGCAAACCATCACGATTAGGTTTTCCAAGAACTTCCTGTGCCGCTTTTGGCAATAAACAGGTGTATATTGGGTGCTTAGGCATTAGATCAGTAATAAATTGATTTGAACCCACTCCACACAGCTGATCGGCTGTATCAAAGTCCATACCGAAAAATTGCTTGCCAATGGAATTCCAAAAAGGACTTTCGCCGTTTTCATCCACCCAGCCACGCAATTCGGCTATCACATGACTTTGGAATCTCTGATGAAACTGTCCCATCAATAGATAGCGAGCCTTGGCCAACCAATGACCATTGCCGCGGTATTGCGGATCTAAAAACAAGGTTCCCACTTCTGAGCAGTCGGTATAATCATTGGTGAGATGCAACATTTCACTGCGAGTTTGTTTATCAAGGGTGTGAGAGTAATGCGTCACCGACATTAATCGATAGGCATAAAACGCTTGGCGAGCACCTGTTTGGGAGTAAACACCAGCTGTACCAACAACTTTATTAGTCTCTAAATCTTCCATTACCAATAAAAAGTAATCATCCGGGTGATACTGATGACGAGAGAAACTGGCTTCTGAAATCGTAATTTTTTCTTCTAACGCATTGCCGTTGGCTGGCAGGGAGGTCATCCCTTTACCCGCTTTACGCGCTAATTCCATCAAATCATTATGGTCGCTGGCGGCGACAGGTCGAATCACTAACATGGGTTGACGTCCTAAAATCTAGCTGCTGGATTTAATAGCGATTAATTGAGTAATAAATAATGCAGATAATTGAGCACGCTCGACAAAGCTGTCGATAAAAGCGAACTCATTGGCGCTGTGAATATACCCACCACGCACGCCCAAGGTATCAATATTGAGCAATCCAGCAGCAGCCAGGTTGTTACCTTCACAACAGCCTCCGGTGTCCTTCCACTGAATAGACAAACCCAATTTTTCACCACACTTCCGGAGTAACTCGAACATGCTTTTTTGCGGTTCAGTCATTATTTTTGGTGGCCGGTTAAAGTGGCCGTGAAGTTCTAACTGACAACCACTGGCCTTCTCAACGCTCTGAATGATGCTTTCAATGCTCTTTAGTATTTGCTGCTGTTGTTGAGGTTTATGCACTCGCACATTGAAACGACAAACGGCATTATCAGGTACCACATTGACTGGGCCACCTCCCGTAATTTCACCGACGTTTACGGTCACTCCAGTATTGTTATCACTGAGTGAAGCCATCTGCTGAGCTGCACTAGCAATGGCAACCAGTGCATTGCGGCCTGAGAAAAAATCACGTCCAGCATGAGTACTGAGTCCGCGTGCCGTAAGAGTAAAATTACCACTGCCTTTGCGAGCCCCGGCAAGAGTGCCATCAGCCAATGCCGGTTCATAAGTCATGCCGTAGTCGGCTGTCTGAGCCAACGCCATCAATTGCTCAGCAGAGCTCGGGGAGCCTATTTCTTCATCGGGCGAAATGGCTACAGTAAAACCAAATTCATCGCGCCATGGCGAATTATTCAACGCCCGCAGACATTCAGACAGTATTACCAATCCACCTTTCATATCTGCTGTACCGGGCCCTCGAAGATAGTTTTCTTCTACCCAGCAAGTTTGAAAATTACTGTCTTTTGGAAAAACCGTGTCGCTATGGCCAGTAAACAGAATCTGTAAATTTGCTTTCGGCCGAGCCTGAAAGACTTGCATCGGCGGTGTTTTAAAATACTCAATTTCACCTGCATTATTGATTTTTTTAACAGGGGGCAGGGGTTTTAGCTCGCAATGGTCAGAGAGTGGAGAGAATATTCTGTGCAGTTCTTTTTGAACGCGATTCAGACCTTCTTCGTTATAACTTCCTGAATTGATGTTACACAGAGCGATGGTAGTCTCGATCATTCGCCTCTGACTCGCCGCAATGTCCTGCATTAAGGTGTGCTTTTCTGATTCCATACCATGATTACCGTGTTCTTAAGAGCGTTTCTTGTAGCACTTCGCTAGAAAATCAATATGCCGGCAAGTAGCGCATCTGATGTCTACATCAGAGACTTTGAATCCGGCTTTCAGGTTTGCCAGTTTGCATGCTGAGGATCCGAAGGTGATATGGAATGTTCGGGTAATTTCCGAATTTAATTCGGTTCTCATGGAGGTCATACATGAGCACCGGTACGCAAAAGGTGACTCTCGGTGAATGGCGGATTTTCTCCGGTTTCAACTGATAACTTCCGGATTTCATTTTGCGCAGAAACTCTACAATGAACTGAGAGACCTACCTGCTGAAAACTCAGGTAATAACTGACAGCGCCTTGTCAGCCTTTAACTCTGAAACCTTAACTTTAAAAAGTAGTCTTTATTATGAACAATGAAGCCAATGCCCTCGCCAAGCGGGATGCAGAAGTGATTTTGCATCCGGCCTCATCCATTACTGCCTTACTGGATAACGGCCCCGATATGATCGTTTCTGCCAACGGCTGTTATGTAACTGACGCTGACGAGAATCAATTGCTGGATGGGGTGGCCGGATTGTGGTGTGTGAACGCCGGATACGGCCGCACTGAACTGGCTCAAGTGATGAAAGAAGCCGCCGAGCAGCTAGGCTATTACCACAGCTTTTCTAACGCCTCGAATCCCTGGCAAGTACAGCTGGCAGAAAAAATCCTGCAGGTGGCGCCGGACAATATGGGAAAAGTATTTTTTGGCAGCGGCGGCAGTGATGCTAACGACAGCCTGATTAAAATCGCCTGGCACTACCACACCTTGCGCGGTAACAGTGAAAAAATCAAAGTTATCGCTCGCCAACAGGCCTATCACGGCACCTCTATTAGCACCGCCAGCCTCACTGGCCTGGGCGGCTTTCATAAGGATTTCCCTCTGCCACTGGATTTTGTATTGCGTGTCGAATGCCCGCATTACTACACTCGCGCCCAGGACGGGGAAAGCGAAGTGGAATTTTGTGATCGCCTGATTGCTGAAGTCAAAAACTTAATTGAAACCGAAGGCGCGCATACGATTGCGGCATTTTTTGCCGAACCAATACACGCTGCCGGTGGAATTATCGAACCACCTGCCGGTTATTATCCAAAACTGAAAAAGCTGCTTAGCGACAATGACATTCTACTGGTAGCCGATGAAGTAGTGTGCGGTTATGGTCGTCTTGGAAGCTGGTTCGGCTCAACACTTTTGGATATGGAAGCAGACATGATCAGTACCGCTAAAGGACTGACCAGCGGTTATTTCCCCATGTCAGCCGCCATGATGAGCGACACTATATGGGAAGTGCTTAAAGAAGGGTCGGCCAAGCTAGGTGCGTTCTCCCACGGTTACACCTATAGCGGTCACCCGATCGGATGTGCTGTCGCTCTGGCCAATCTCATGCTTATAGAGAATGAAAGCTTAGTAGAGCGAGCGCGCGAAAATGGTGCCTATCTGCACCGTCGCTTGGCAGAACGACTGAGCGAACACTCCAAGGTTGGAGAGATTCGCGGCCGAGGTTTGCTTGCAGGTATACAACTTGTTGAGGATAAAAATGAGTGTAAATTACCTGATCCAGCACAAAAGTGGCCAGCTAAAATCTGCCAGCATGCTCGTAAAAATGGCGTGATTGTACGACCACTACCCAGCGTCGGCACTCTGGCAATTTCACCGCCACTGACCATTTCTACAACGGAAATCGACCAACTTGTCGACACACTGGTCAATGCCATCAATTTCGTACTGGGTGACTGACAAGTCAAAAATGCGAGGAGGTGCCATATGCTTAAAACAAACTCATTTATTAAAAGCAATAACAAAAATACTGTTGACTTTTTCACCGAAGCCTCGCAACATAAATCGCAACTTCTTTACGAATGTGTTCCAATCACCGATTCTATGTGCAAGCATTTTCCCCAACAGTGCTCGACCGATTACCAGTTGAGCGAGTGGTTCGACGAATAAAATACTAATCCGGTTCCAGCCGGGTTGGTGATCGTGCGCTTGCCATTCTACCCTTCCGCATACTCACTTTTACCAGTACTGAAGTCCCTGTCGTATACAGGCTAGTTGTGTCTTTTTCTAGCGTAGTTTTTCTAGCATAGCTCTGCTAAAAAAGTCTGCTTTATCGACAGTTACTATCTCTGCTCCACCCGGCTTTAAAAAAGTAAGTGCGCGTTGTGATCGCTGCATATCACACCGCCTTATTCCTCCTGGTGTAAACCAGACATAAAATTAAAAAATGGGTAGAGGAGACTACAAATGAACGTGATGAACCGTAAAAAACATCCGCTGGCGATTGCCATCAGCGCAGCGCTCAGTGGACTGATTATCAGCACATCCGCTCTGGCACAATCGGCAAAATCAGAAGCGGAAGCGCTGGAAGAGGTTGTCGTAACAGGCACCCACATTAAAGGTCTGGATTTAGAGGGTGCACTGCCTGCCGTACAGATTAATCGAGATGACATCAAGGCGTCCGGTGCAAAATCCGTCGTCGATTTGTTGAGCAATCTATCTGTTACTGGCGGTGGCACCGGCACTTTCAGCACGTCCAATGCTGGCACGCAATCCGGTGACACTCCCGTCGGTGCATCCGCTGTTTCCCTGCGTGGTTTGGGTACCTCGTCCACGCTCACCCTGATTAATGGTCGCCGCGCGGCTGTCAGCTCATTCGCCAAAGGCAGCGAATCCTTTGTTGATGTTAACTCCATCCCTCTGGCTGCCATTGAGCGAGTTGAAATTTTGCCGTCCGGTGCATCAGCGACTTACGGCGCCGATGCTGTTGCTGGTGTGATCAACTACATCATGCGTGAAGATTACGAAGGTACCGAGCTGACGGTTGACTACGGCAACTCCAGCGCTTCCTCTGACGAAGGTGAATACAATGTCAACTTTCTCTGGGGCAAAAATACCGAAAACACTAATACTACCGTCATTATTGACTACTATGAGCGCAACGCCATGGCGTATAACGATCGCCAGCGTCTGATAGATGCCGATCCTTGGGGCTCTTCGCGCTCACCGTTTGTGGACGCCTGGTTTGTGGGTAACTATGGCAATCAAGGCACCGATGAAGATTGCCCGATGGTCAATGGCACCTCGTTCGGCCCCGAATGTCGCGATCTTCCAAACGCCTATCTCAACGTATTTGATGACTTTGAATCACTCAGTTCCATGGTGTCGTTCAATGCAGACTTTGAGAACTTCACTTGGTTTAACGAACTGATGTATTCCACGACCGAATCCACTGGTCGCTCCACGCCATCCACCTGGCGCTTGAATGTCGCCACGGATAACCCCGGCTTACAAAACGATACCGATCTGATTGCATCGGTGCTGGATTCCAACCGTGGGGATCTGGATGCCGACAACTATGCTGGCTTTACCGACGATCTTATCAATGGCCTGGGCACACCAGGCGGAATTGATGACGCTATCTTTGAAATGGATAATTATGGCGATGGCTTTATGCGTATCAACGGCCGTTTTCCGGATGCGCGTGAATTTGAAGTGGAATCAGAAACCTATCGACTGGTCACTGGGCTGAAAGGCGAAGCCCAGGGCTGGAGCTGGGAAACCGCGCTCACTTACGGTCACAATGAAAATAAACAGCGTGCATCTCAGGGGTATTACGTACGTGAAATGATCCAAAACGGTCTGTTGGGTACCCTGTGCTCTGACGGGACAATTTTACAGGGCAGCGGCGGGCGAATCGTCGACATCGGTGACGGTGATACCATTGAGTTAGATAACGAGCCGCCACTTTCTCCCGGCGGTCAGTATATCGACACCTCAGTGACCTGTGAAAACAGCGGTAATGGGGACACGCTGTGGTACGACCCGTTTAACGGTCAACAAACCGCAGGCAATGACATCTTCAAAACCGAGGCCAAGCGCAGCGGTGAATCGAATATGCTGAGCTGGGATCTCACTGTTTCCAACCCCGAGCTGTTTGAAATGCCGGCCGGCTTCGCAGCAGCCGCTTTCGGTCTTGAGTATCGCAAAGAAGATATTGAAGACACCCCCGCAGGGATTACCGTAGCCAACGATCAAACCAACGATCCGGTATGGAATTTCGCCGGTACCAGTGCTGATTATGATCGCCAGTCCTTCTCGGCTTTCTTTGAGGTGATGACTCCACTTGCTGAAAACCTGGAGCTGACATTCGCCGGTCGTTACGACGAATATGATGATTTCGGCAGCGACTTCAACCCGATGGTGCGGCTGCGCTATCAACCCTCCGACTCTCTGATTCTGCGCGCTAACTGGTCTACCTCATTTCGCGCTCCATCATTGTCTCAAGCCGGGCAGGGTACACGTTTGACCAGTGCGACTTTCGTCTGTGATTCACTCTCCAGCGACCTGATGAACCCGGTTGCAGGTGCCACCAACGCCAACTTCTGTGATGGCCTCGGTACCGCCGTTGATGACATCGATGGTCAATCCGAAACACTCAACACCGAAGAACTGGGTTCTAATCAACTAAAAGCGGAAGAAGCCGAGACCTTCGGTTTTGGCCTGCTGTATAAATTTAATGAAGATATCTCTGTAACCGCCGATTGGTGGCGCATTGAGTATGATGATTTGGTTTCCAGCTTCACCAGTGACGTGGAACAAAGCTGGATCGAAAACGCCATTCGTCAAGGTGACTACACACTGGGCAGCAACCTCTCGGACTTGGATTCAGGCACCGCGGGCGTATTGATTGACGACAGCACCGGCGAGATCATCGATTCACATTTCCAACTCTACAACACCGGTTTTCAAAATGTTGAAGGGGTAGACCTGACCTACACCCAGTACATTGATACCGATAACTACGGAACTTTCACTCTGCTGTTCGATGCGTCTTACCTGACCGAATATGAAGAGCTCGTGTGTGAAACCTGTGATGTTGACCAACTGGCAGGCGAGTTTTCCTATGCACGCTGGAAAGCCAATGGCGGTATTCGTTGGTCTAAGGGTGGATGGCGCGCAGGCTTGTTTGCTAACTATGTTCACAGCTACAACGAAGATGGTGCCGACGATCGCTTTGGTGGCCCAACCGAAACTGAATTGGCGGAGATCGGTAAAGATGTCAACAATCTCAGTCCAGTTTCCTCATGGACTGTCTGGGATTTGAATATCGGCTACGAGTTTGAGGGAGGCAGTTATTTCTCTATCAACGTAGACAACCTGTTTGACCGTGAGGCACCAACCACTTATAGCACTTATGACGGTGTAGACTTCTATAATCATAACGTCAACGGTCGCTTTATTTCGGCTGGCTACACCCACGTGTTCTAAGATCCGCCGCCCAGGCTCAGGCTGTATTACGAATGGGCGGCACTTAATTAGGGTCGGTCGCTGTGTTAAATCACAGCGGCTGCTTCCAACACAATTCTCACCCGGTGGTGCACTGCTATGTCCCAACCTCCCACTCTTACCCCTCAACGGATGCCCGATACTTACCTGATTCTGGCAGCTGTGGCTCTGTTGGCGTTTGCCTTAACGTATCTGATTACGCCGGGTGCATTCTCGGTGGTAGAGCAAATACAACCCGGCGGGGAAGTGCGTACCGTACTGGATCCAGACAGTTTCACACTCTCCCCGGAAGGACCAGCAGGATTACCTCTATTTGCCCAAGGCGGCAATATGGGGCTGCTGAATCTGCCCTTTGAGGGCCTGGTAGCCGGAACCAAATGGGGAGCGTCTATCGGGGTATTCGCCTTTATTCTGATCACTGGCGGCGCCTTTGGAGTCCTTTTAGCAACCGGATCGATCGATCGAGGGTTAATGCGGCTGATCCAGAAAAGTCAGTCTCTTGAAATTTTAGCCGTACCGGTTCTGTTCATTGTCTTTTCACTCGGGGGAGCTGTATTCGGCATGGGTGAAGAGGTCATTCCTTTCGTCCTGATTGTGGTGCCTATCTTTCGAGCGCTGGGATACGACAGCCTAACGGCATTACTGGTCACCTATGTCGCAACGCAAATTGGCTTTGCCTGCTCTTGGATGAACCCATTTTCCGTCAGTATCGCTCAGGGTATTGCCCAGTTACCCTTGATGTCTGGCATGGGATTCCGTATGGCCATGTGGTGTATTTTCACGCTGGCTGGATTGCTTTTTACGTTGCATTACGCACAAAAAATAAAACGCACACCCGAGTCTTCTCT
Organism: Pseudomaricurvus sp.; assembly: GCF_965662505.1. Classification (NCBI taxonomy): domain Bacteria; kingdom Pseudomonadati; phylum Pseudomonadota; class Gammaproteobacteria; order Cellvibrionales; family Cellvibrionaceae; genus Pseudomaricurvus; species Pseudomaricurvus sp. The sequence continues at coordinate 13,162 of NZ_CBFIHX010000073.1, forward strand.
GGTTTATCTCTCTGCTCCGTTGTTTTCCGATGAGGATAAAGACAACTCTGACGCCGTAGCGCTAAATACCGGAGATTATCTGATATTGCTGACCCTGATCGGCACCATAGGCTGGATGATATGGGGCGTGACTCAACAAGGATATTACCTGCCAGAAATCGCCACACAGTTCTTCAGCATGGGTGTTGTGGCCGCCATTATCGGCTGTCTGTTTCGCCTTAACGCCATGAACGCCAATCTCAGTGTCGAGGCATTTCGCCAAGGCGCAGCGCAACTGCTGCCAGCAGCATTGGTCGTTGCCTTTGCCAAAGGTATTGTACTGGTGCTAGGTGGTGATGGTCCTGAACAATCCAGCGTTCTTAATACCCTCCTGCATTACGCTGCCAATACGCTTTCCGGTTTACCAGAAATGTTCGCGGCTTGCGCAATGTTTTTGTTTCAATCCGTGTTCAACTTTTTTGTCACTTCTGGCTCAGGCCAAGCGGCTTTGACCATGCCCATTATGGCGCCGCTCTCGGATTTGATTGGTGTCAGTCGTCAGGTGGCCGTGCTCGCTTTTCAACTAGGGGACGGCCTCACCAACATATTGGTTCCCACCTCTGCGGCTTTGATGGGCTGTCTCGGAGCAGCTCGAGTAGAGTGGGGTATCTGGTTGAAATTTATCGCCAAGCCCGCTCTCGCTCTCTTTATTTTTGCAATGGCCACCATGAGTCTGGCCGTGCTTACTCATTTAAGTTAGGTATTCAATGCTCACATTAATCAAACAAGCCACAGTATTCGCACCTCGCATTTTAGGCGTCTGCGATGTATTGATTGCCGGTGGCCGTATCGTTCAGATAGATAACAAGATAGACATACAGGGCAGCCAACTATCACTTGAGGTTGTTGATGCGCAAGGGCGCTACCTGGTACCCGGCTATGTAGACAGCCTGGTTCACACCACTGGCGGTGGCGGTGAGGGTGGATTCAACACCCGCACACCAGAACTGGATTTTTTCGACGCTGTTCGTGGCGGCGTTACCACTCTGGTCGGAGCGCTCGGCACCGATGCCAGCACCCGCAGCTTAGGGGATTTGTTTGGCAAGGCTAAAGCGCTGACCAACGATGGTCTGTCTTGCTATATGTACACCGGCTCTTACGAACTGCCCATCAAAACGCTGACCGGAAACTTGCGCAATGACATCATGTTTATCGATCCGGTCATTGGTGTCGGCGAACTCGCTATTGCTGATCACCGCAGTTCACAACCAACAGCGAACGAACTGGCTCGTATTGCCGCGGATGCCCGTGTCGGCGGCTTGCTGTCAGGCAAGTCGGGTATCGTCATGATTCATGTCGGCGACAGTTCTCGTGCATTGGACCTTTTGTTCCAGGTGCAACGTGATTTTGATGTCAAGCTGTCGCAGTTTTATCCCACCCATATCAATCGCAGCACTAGCCTTCTGGATCATGGTATCGAGTTCACCAAAGGTGGAGGTACCATTGATTTTACTGCCTCGACCACCGAGCACATTCTCAAGATGGGCGAACTGCGTGCATCCCACGCTCTGGCGCTAGCGCTTGAAAAAGGCGCGCCCGATCACAGCCTGACAATATCCTCTGATGCCCAAGGCTCTCTGCCACACTTTGATGAGCATGGCAATTTGGATGGCCTGGACATTGGCTCAATTGCCTCGATACATGACGAGTGGGTGCGAGCCGTAGTTGATCATAACGTTTCTATTCCCAATGCGTTGGCCGCGGCCACACGCAACCCTGCCAGGGTACTGGGTCTATCACATAAAGGCGGTATCGCCGTTGGTAAAGACGCTGACCTGAACTTGCTTGAGCCCAGTAGTTTTACCATCGACAGTGTTATGTGCCGGGGAAAATGGTTAATGCGCTCAGAAAAAATAGTTGCAAAAACAGCTTTCCATTACACCCGTCGATAAACACACAGCCCACTTGAAAATATGATGAATAAATGAAAAAGCGCACTCTTTTTAAATCGCAGAAACCTCTATCGATATTGATCTCGGCTATCGGTCTACTCTGTGCTGTATCAGCCTGTTCAGAAACGTCCGACCTAGAAGCTACCTATCTGGGAGCATCCAATCTGGAAGCGTCCGATCTGGAAGCGACCAATCTGAAAGTACCTCACAGTATTGTAACGACCAAAACGCATCCCCAGACCGAAAAAGGTAAGCTGCTGATCGTCGGCGGCGCGCTATCAGGGGAAACTGCTGACATTTATCAACACTTCTTGCAGGCAATTCCGGAACACTTTCCTGATATTGCCATTGTGCCTTTAGCTTCTTCCAGCCCTGCCAGAAGTGCGGAGAATTTTAAAAATTTATTAGTTCGATACGGCGCGACAGAAGATCGCATTCACATTCTGCCTTTGGCGGTGAAAGACGATACCGAGACCGAAACAGATGAAAGCCTTTGGATAAAAAACGCCAGCGATCAATCGCTGGCCAACACACTCAAAAGTGTCGGGGGCTTCTGGTTTGTCGGCGGTGATCAAATGCGTATTGTCACTGCCCTTATGCCGCGTGACAATCAACCAACACCTGTTTTAAAAACCCTGCGCGAGCAATTAAATAAAGGAGCAATTGTCGGGGGAACCAGCGCCGGTGCGGCCATCATGAGTGATATTATGATTGCGGCCGGGGATAGCTTCAGTGCGCTCACTCTGCCCACCGTCAAGCAATACGAAGGCACCGAAAGCCAAGAGCAAGGGCAGTTATATGTGCACCACGGTCTGGGCTTTTTCCCCTACGGTATTGTTGATCAACACTTTGACCGAAAAGCACGTCTCGGACGGCTGGCCCGAACGCTGGCGATTAGCAACACCGATCTCGGTGTGGGCATCGACGAAAACACCGGTCTGCTGGTTGATTTGGCTACCGATGAAGTCACGGTACTGGGCTCTGGTGCAGTGTCCATTCTGGACGCCAGTCAGGCTCAATTTTCAGAGCAACCCTTTAGCGCGACCAATTTAAACCTATCCTTACTGACCCCTGGTGATCGCTATAACTTGATCGAGCTTAGTCTATTGCATACCAACGGTTCCCCCACCGTAGGGCACGAGTACGCTGCCGAAGCACCTCATCAGGGTGCCGGACTGGCACTGGCCAATGGCCGGCTGGAGCAATTGTTGAGCTATCAGCTGCTAGACAACGCCAACAGCACTGAAATCAAACGTTATAACTTCATCGAGACTGGAGAAGGGTTTATGTACCGCTTCAAACAAACAAAAAACAGCCGTGGTTTCTGGAGTGCCAACGATGGATCAATGGATAAATACACCATCGAAAACGTCATGTTCGAAATTGAGCCGGTGCAAGTTCAAATCACTCCTACCGACACTCTGGTGCAATAAAAAATAATCTACTGCACAAAATATTCTTAATCGATTACCTAAGTCAGGTGAACCTATGAGTACTGCTTGTCAGTCACTGGATCGTTTGGATCTGAAAATACTTCAGACCTTACAAGGTCAAGGCCGAATGACCAACAAAGAGTTAGCGGATCACGTCAATCTCTCTCCTAGTGCCTGTCATCAGCGGTTACAGCGATTAATTGACGCTCAATGGCTGGAAGGTTTTATGGGTCGAGTAAACATCGAACGTCTATGTGCACCGGTACAATGTATCGCAACGATCTCGCTCGCCACCCACGCGCCTGATGCGTTTCGTTTTCTGGAAAAACGAGTCCAGGCCATACCAGAAGCGTTGGAAGCTTTCACGGTCAGCGGGGGCTGTGATTTCATTGTGCGCTTTGCCTGCACCCATATGACTCGCTACATGGCATTGACCAATCATCTTATTCAGGACTGTCCAGAAATATCCAACATTGTTACTCACGTCATCATGAAACACAGTAAAACTTTTTCCGGCTATCCGATTAACGAACTGTTAACACAAAATAAATTTTAATGGTTTGACCCAGCTTTATCTGTGAACTTTTGCCGTCCTGTGTTCGTCTCTGACAGGGCGGTATTTTTATTAACAGTCTGAGAGTGATAAATCCTGTGAACAAGCAACACTGTGTCACCACGGTATTATTTTTATGAAGCACCTTAATTTCCTTAGCAAGCTTATTATGTTGCTCACGGTGGGCGTAAACACGCAAGCCTATGAATATCATCTCGCCTGCGGTGACGTCAGCACCGAGCCTCAAGACACACACCCAGCTCTGCTGTTGAGTGGTGGTGCCGATGCCGGTAGCGTCGCGGAAAAAGCCGTCACTCAATGGTTTCTGTCAAAAGCTGACCAGGGTGATTACCTGGTTTTAAGAAGTGGTGGTATTGGCCGACAGGCCGACTGGATATGCAAAAACTTTGCAGATCAGATCAGATCAGCCGCCGAACTTTCTATAGACAGCCTTGAAGATAGCAACTTCGAAGCGCTGCTAAATACCATTCGGCATGCCGAGGTTATTTATATCGCTGGCGGCGATCAGAATCGCTATGAAGATTTTTGGAAAAACACACCGCTGGCTGATGCCTTAAATCAGCACATGCTAACCAAACCGATTGGTGGTTCCAGCGCAGGCATGGCTATTTTAGGGGGCAGTTATTACGCACCCTCTCGAAAACGGGCGGTATTGGGTTCACAACTACTCAATAACCCTTATCATCCTGCCAGCCAGGATTTTTTTCACGGCGATCTTTTACACCACCCCTGGCTTAACAACACTTACGCAGAAACACACTTAAACCGGCGCCTGAGAGGCGAGCAACGTTATTCACGACTGTTCGGTTTTCTGGCTCGCAGTGTTGGCGACCTTGGCCTGACTCAGCCACGCTTTGCCATTGGGCTGGAAGAGGCCACCTTTTTAACGGTAAACAAACACGGGCAAGGCAAAGTTTATGGCAACAACGCCTACTTTTTACAAACTCAGCAAGCATTACCTGAACAAGTACAGGCCAATAAGCCTCTTATTTGGGACCGAAAAGAACAGGCGGTTAAGGTTTATCGCATTCAAGGAAGCCCCGTCGGTTACGGGCACGTGGATCTAAAAAATTGGCAACAATTCTCTGGCGGTGAGTGGCAGTATTGGTTCACAACGAAGGGGAATAAGGGCTTCAATTGTCAGAAGGGCTGCTGACTCAATCACTCGGCCAAGCCTCGACCGAAGACACCAAAACTTTCCTCCATCTATACATCAACGTATCAATTCATCAACGTATCAATTCATCACCGTAACAACAGATTAAAATGCGCGAGAGTCTAAGTTCGCGCAATCGCACTATAGATTTCAATTGCTCTGCTCACTGTTTTGCTCTCCATTTCAGCATCCTATTCCATCACCCTGTTTCAAGACCCTATTTTAACAACCTATTTCAATATCCTATTCCAACAGCGTCTCAGGGTGGCGCTGCTCAATAAAGCTGTCTTGCATCACCGGCCGCAAATGCTCCAACATCATCTGTCGACCATGACTGACAATAGCCTGCAGCTCGCCTTTATCCCGTAACGCCTGAATATCACCGCACATGGCCAACAGCTCCGGGCGGGCCTCCAGCGCACGCTTTGAGAAGGCGAGGTGGTAATTG
>NZ_CBFIHX010000074.1:0-18224 GCF_965662505.1 Pseudomaricurvus sp.
GCTCACCGTGACAATTACCGGAATTGCCGATAACCAGTACAGGTGAATTTACGCGAGTTTGGCTTTTACAGACGCCAGTTTTACACACACTTCAAAGACCTTCATGGCTTGATCCACTTCATCGACACTTGGAACTGTGGGAGCCAGACGGATGTTGCGATCTTCCGGGTCGTTGCCATAAGGGAACGTGGCTCCGGCAGGGGTTAGCTTAACCCCGGCTTCAGCGGCCAGTTTCACCACGGCTTGCGCGCAGCCAGGCTGAGTGTCAAACGAGATGAAATATCCGCCGACCGGAGTCTCCCAGGTGCCCAGGCCTGTGCCGGCAAACGCATTTTCCAGGTTTTCCAGTACACAGTTAAAGCGCGGCTGAATGATTTCTGCGTGCTTTTTCATGTGAGCTGACAGCGCCGCGTCATCGGACAGAAACAGACCATGACGCAACTGATTGATTTTATCGGGGCCGATGGTGCAAGTGCCCAGTGCGCTTTTGAAGCCGGCCAGGTTGCTTGTTGATCCACTCATAAAGGCAACGCCGGCGCCGGCATGGGTGATCTTGGACGTCGAGGCAAACTGAAGAACACTGTCTTCGGTGCCATGCTGACGGCAGGCGTCAGCGATATTGGCCAGTGCTGGCGGATTTTCCACCAGATCATGCACCGCATAGGCGTTGTCCCAGAAAACACGGAATGCAGAGTTGGCAATCTTGCCCAGTTGAGCGATACGGCTCACAGTCTCGTCGCTGTACACCACACCGGTAGGGTTAGAGTACTTGGGCACGCACCACATGCCGACAATTTGTGAATCAGCTTTGATAAGGGCTTCAACTTTGTCCATGTCAGGCCCGGTAGACAGCATGGGCACGGTAATCATTTTGATGCCCAGCTGCTCGCAGACTGAATAGTGGCGATCGTAGCCGGGAACCGGACAAATGAACTTGGGTTCACTCAGATTCTTCCAGGCGCTATCAGCCCCGTTGAGGCCGAACTCGTAGGCAAAAGAAGCCGCCTGAAACATCAGGGTCAAACTGCTGTTGCCACCAGCCAGCACTTCGTTAGAAGCCACTTGAAGAATGCGAGCACCCAGTTGTTTGGCGTCCTCAATACCATCCAGACCACCGTAGTTACGTACATCGGTGCCGTCGGAGGCCTTGTAATTGCCATTCAGAATGCCGTCCAATTTGTCGGAAAGGCTCAACTGCTCAGCGGACGGCTTGCCGCGGGTAAGGTCCAGGTTGAGAGAGAGATTTTGCAGTTCCTGATAACTTGTGGTCAGTTCTGCTTCCCATTGACGAAGTTGTTCTGGAGTAGCTTGATCCAATTGCAAGGTTATATTCCTCAAAGTGAGCCAGTCCCAGAAAGGGCCCTGACGGACAGAAAACGGCGCAAATTATACAGCTTCTATCAACGATAGAAAAAGCTTTTCGCTTGATTGGAGGGTAGCAAAGACGGATAGAACTGAGTGGTAGGGGTTAATGCTAAAGAATGAGGGCGTTGCAATTAGGAAGGTGCGGTAAATGTAGAAAACAATGGAGGGAGAAGATTAGGCTTGAAAGGGGTCAACTGGGCTTAAATATCTGTTAGAAACTAAAGGTATGTTAGAGCCTGGAGGTATGTTAGAACCTAAAGATCAGTTGACCGCATAAAACAGGTTTTCCTGCTCCTGAACGGTAGGAGTAGACAGGGTTTCTTCAACAATCTGCTTGGTCATGATGCCGCATTTACCGCACTGGCTCATGACCCCGAGCTGTTTGCGAACTTCACGCAAGCTGGAGGCGCCACCAAAGACAGCGTCTTTGATTTGATTATCGGTAATACCTTTACAGAGACAAACGTACATAGCGTTAAACTCACTGTTAAGCACGGGTTGTGCGGGCTATCAGGGTGTTCGTTGTATTCGGTCAGACTATAGGTGTCCGCCAATGATTCAATCTTAGTGCTAACGAGAATTGTTGTCAACAACATTTGAGACCGCTTCGTATTAAGTTTTGTCTGATTGGAGTGTGTCCGACTTGGTGCAGGGGTGATCAGCTTTGAAATGGGAGGCAAAGAGTCAGGCCTGTAATGAGAACGATATAAAAAATTAATGGGACACAGACTATGCGCTGTGTATTATAGCTAACAGCTATTGATAGATTGGCTCTTCATAGATTGGGAGTTGGCACTTTCTCCATCCTGAGGTGTTGAATTCCACGTGAACGGCACCATTTACTCTCTGGCCGGATTTATTCAGTAGCAGTTTTTCTGACTGCTGCTAAGGTTACTTACCGTATCTGCAACACTCTTAAATGAAGGGAGATTTATTATGGGCGTATTAGTTAATAAGCCAGCACCAGACTTTACCGCAGCAGCTGTATTGGGCAGTGGCGAGATCGTTGATGCATACACTTTGTCTGATGCCATCAAAGGCAAAAAAGCGGTTGTATTTTTCTACCCGCTGGACTTTACCTTTGTATGCCCTTCAGAGCTGTTGGCATTTGACCACCGCATTGAAGAGTTTCAAAAGCGTAACGTCGAAGTGATCGGTGTTTCTATCGATTCACAGTTCAGCCATAACGCATGGCGTAACACCCCAGTTAACGAAGGTGGTATCGGTCCTGTTCGTTACACCCTGGTTGCTGATACCAAGCACGAAATCTGTCAGGCCTACGACGTTGAGCATCAAGACGGTGTTGCTTTCCGTGGTTCTTTCCTGATTGATGAAGACGGTCTGGTACGTCATCAGGTTGTTAACGATCTGCCTCTGGGCCGCAACGTTGACGAGATGCTGCGTATGGTTGACGCACTGGCTTTCCACCAGGAGCACGGTGAAGTGTGTCCTGCTGGCTGGAAAGAAGGTGACAAAGGTATGGACGCATCCCCAGACGGTGTTGCTGCTTACCTGAGCGAGAATGCTGACAAGCTGTAATAGCAGCGCGTCGAGCACATAAAAAAACCACCTTCGGGTGGTTTTTTTATGTCTGCAGGTTTTGCTGCTCTGGAGTTGGTAGCCGTTATGTTTAAGTGCAGTGTCAGGGGCGGATACTGTCGGGTAACAGCTGGAGGAATCCCTGGGGGATGGGAGCAACCTTGTTGTCCTGATTCATAAAGACAAAGCCGGTCTTGGCCAGTGTGACCAAGGTGCCATCGTCTTTGGTGACGCGAAATATAATATCGGCGCCGTACTTGTTGAAGTCCATAAATCCCAGTTCAAAATTCAGGTGCTCTTCCGCAAAGCTCTCGGCACGGTAGGAGGTTACCAGGTCCGTGACGACCACCCGGTGCTGGTCGATGTTTTCAAGATTGACGTTCAGGTGCTGAAAAAAACTGTAGCGCGCTGATGAAATCAACGAAATCATCTGATCATTACCCACGTGGCCGCCGGTGTTCAGGTCGGTGTAGCGCACCTGCATACGGGTTTTGTAGATAAAGTTTTCCGGTAATTCCAGTGTGACACGTGCCATGGGGTACCTCGTTGGCGTGGTCGGGATTGATCAGCTGGCTGGATCGATTAGGGGCCAGCCGCCCAGCTCCTGCCAGCGATTCACAATCAGACAAAACAGGTCAGCGGTTTTTTCGGCATCGTAAGCGGCGGTGTGCGCTTCGCTGTTGGAAAACTCGATCCCGGCTATTTGGCACGTCTTTGCCAGTACTGTCTGACCAAAGGCGAGGCCACTCAGAGTTGCAGTGTCAAAGCAGCTGAACGGATGAAACGGATTGCGTTTGATTTCGCAGCGATTGGCGGCAGCGTTGACGAAGCCAAGATCAAAGTGAGCATTGTGCGCCACCATTACAGCGCGGGTACAGCCGTGTTCTTTAACGGCTTTGCGGATGTGCTGAAACAGCTCCGGCAATGCCATCATTTCTGGCATGGCGGGGCGTTCAGGACATTCCAGATCGATGCCAGTAAAGTCCAGCGCCGACTGCTCGATGTTGGCGCCTTCAAACGGGTCGATGTGGAAGTCGAAGGTTTCATGGCGATGCAGCAGGCCTTCGTCGTCCATGCGCAGGGTGACGGCGGCCACTTCCAGCAGGGCGTCGGTATCGCTGTTGAAACCGCCGGTTTCAACATCCACGATGACAGGCAAAAAGCCGCGAAAGCGCTGGGCCAGTGGGGACTTGGTGGTGTCGGCATCTGCTTCGACAACGGGTTCCAGAATGGTCACAGAGAGAGTCCTTAAGCGGTGCGCTTCCAGTGGATGGTTTCGCCGGCAAGCAGCGGTGCAAGGATGTCGTCGCCCAGAGGGAGGGTTTCAGGCACCTGCCAGTCGGTTTTAGACAGAGTAATGGTGTCGCTGTTGCGAGGCAAACCGTAAAAGTCTGCACCAAAGCAGCTGGCGAAGTTTTCCAGCTTGTCCAGGGCGTTCGCGTTGTCGAAGGCCTGCGCGTACAGTTCGATGCCGTGGAAGGCTGTGTAGGCGCCGGCGCAACCGCAGGCCGCTTCTTTCTTGTCGCGGGTGTGCGGCGCAGAATCGGTGCCCAGGAAAAACTTGGGGCTGCCGCTGGTGGCGGCTTGAATCAAGGCTTCTTGATGGATGTTGCGTTTCAGAATCGGCAGGCAGTAATAGTGTGGCCGAATCCCGCCAGCCAGCATGTGATTGCGGTTGAATAACAGGTGGTGAGCCGTAATGGTCGCGGCCACGTGGTCGCTGGCGGAGGCGACAAATTCTGCGGCGTCTTTGGTGGTGATGTGTTCCAGCACCATTTTTAGTTCTGGGAACTGGCTTTCCAGGTTCACCAGGGTGCGGTCGATAAACACCTTTTCACGATCGAAGATGTCGATGTCGCTGTCGGTCACTTCACCGTGCATCAGAAAGCGTATGTCATGTTTTTGCATGGCTTCCAGAGCGGGGTAAAGGTTTTTCAGATCGGTCACGCCCGAGTCGGAGTTGGTGGTGGCTCCTGCGGGGTAGAGTTTGCAGGCGACGACGCCGGCTTCTTTCGCCTCGGCGATTTGCTCGGGGGTGGTGTTGTCCGTCAGGTAGATGACCATCAGAGGGTCAAAGTCTGCATCCTTCGGGCTATGAGCCTGGATGCGGGCTTTGTATTCCAGGGCTTGCTCAGCATTCATTACCGGCGGCACCAGGTTAGGCATAATAATGGCGCGGCCAAAGGTTTTGGCGGCATCCGGCACGGTGCTTTGCAGGGCATCCCCGTCTCGCAGGTGGATGTGCCAATCATCGGGACGCAGAATGGTGATCGTGGATTGGTTCTGGGTCATGAAGGGCTCCTGACAGGCAAAACGGGCTAAATAGGTAGCGAAATGGCTTAAATATCTTCCAAAGCGCCGGGAAGCAGTTGTATCAAAGGCTGTGGCTCACAGCGGCTGCTTAAAGTTGGTGGCGCATCCTACCGAAAAACGGCGTTAAAGCACAGGCTTCGGAAGCCGATAGCCTAGGATAACATGGGTTACTTGAATTCGGATGGCCAGGCATGAGTGGGTGTGGAGATTTTCTCGGTGTGACGCGATGGGTTGCGGTGTGGATGCTGGTGGTCCTGTCGCCGGTCGTCTCGGCTGCGGGCGCGTTTCAGGCCGGGCTGGATGATTCCAGCTGGTTAGTGGACAGTTCCATCTACGATTGTCGCATGAGTCACGAAATCCCTTACTACGGCTATGCCGTCTTTGGTCAGCAGGCGGGCGAGAGTGCTGAATTTCAGTTGATTCCCCAAACGCCGAGAATGAAATCTGGTAAGGCGGCTCTGGTATCCAATCCGCCCGTCTGGAAACCCAGTGCTCAGCCCCGTGAAATGGGTTGGGTCACCATTACGCAGGGGGAGCGGCCTGTGACGGTGACGGGGGCTGTTTTTGAGCGTTTGCTGACGGAATTGTTTGCGGGACAGGAAGTGTCCTTTACCCGGATGCCCTGGTATGGCGCCGATGAGTCTGCTCAGGTGGTGTTGAGCCCGGTGAATTTCCGACAGGCCTATCAAAAGTATCGAGACTGTCTGGTGAAGCTTCTGCCCGTGAATTTTGAGCAGATTCGCCGTACAGCCATTTATTTCCCCAGTGGCAGTGATGCGCTGAAAGCGGACGAAATCACCAAGCTGGATAATATTGCCGTGTACGTTAACGCCGATGACAGTGTGGGATCTTTTTATGTCGATGGGCACACAGACAGCGCGGGTCATCGCAGCGACAACCTCGAATTATCCCAGCGACGGGCCGAAGCGGTGGTCGCTCTGTTGGTTGAGCGGGGAGTCTCTGCTGAAAAAATCACCAGTCGGTGGCATGGGGAGCGCTATCCTGTCGCAACCAATCGCAGTGCCAAAGGTCGGGATCAAAATCGCAGGGTAACTATTCGCATCGAAAAAGTGGGGTATGTCGAGACGGTAGCTCCAGAGGTGCAAATGGAGGAACAGGATGCTCCCGGTCCGGCTGACAAAAGTCCAGGCAAAAGCCTAGACAAGAGTCCAGAAAAGGCAGGTGAGTCAGGTGAGCCTTCTCTGGCATCAGTCTCATCTCTATAGCGCTTGGCGTTTCTCTAGTTTGTACCGTCCGGTTGAACTCTCTTCAAACTGTTCATCATTTGCGCAAAAAGCAGGTGGCAAACTACAATTCCACTCAATAGTCCCTTGGTTTAGCATGAATACCCCTGCATTTAGCTGGGCTTTGTGGGCGATTAGGGCTACAATTCGCGCCCAAAATTTCCTGTGTTTCTGACCTTCTGACAGGAAACACAAAAGACACCGTGATTGCGTGGGAGATGTATATGTCGTCCGTGAATAAAGTCGTATTGGCCTATTCTGGAGGTTTGGATACCTCTGTGATTGTCAAATGGCTGCAGGAAACTTATAACTGTGAAGTTGTGACGTTTACTGCAGACATCGGACAGGGTGAAGAAGTAGAGCCTGCGCGTGCCAAAGCTCAGGCTATGGGCGTGAAAGAAATCTATATTGATGACTTGCGCGAAGAGTTTGCCCGTGACTTCGTTTTCCCAATGTTCCGTGCCAATGCCATCTATGAAGGCGAGTACCTGCTGGGAACATCCATTGCGCGTCCGCTGATCGCCAAGCGTCTGATTGAAATTGCCCGCGAAACGGGTGCTGATGCCATTTCTCACGGCGCGACCGGTAAGGGTAATGATCAGGTGCGTTTCGAGCTGGGTGCTTATGCTTTGATGCCTGGCATTCAGGTGATTGCTCCCTGGCGCGAGTGGGATCTGACTTCCCGCGAGACCTTGATGAAGTACTGTGAAGATCGCCAAATTCCTGTGGACTTCGCCAGCAGCAAGAAAAAATCCCCATATTCCATGGACGCCAATCTGCTTCATATCTCCTACGAAGGCGGTAACCTGGAAGATCCGTGGTGGGAAGCGGAAGATCCTGAAATGTGGCGCTGGACCGTAGCTCCGGAAGAAGCACCTGATAAACCTACTTATCTGGTTCTGACCTACGAAAAAGGCGATATTGTCGCTATCGATGGTGAGGCCATGAGTCCTGCCACTGTAATGGAGTATCTGAATAAGGTTGCCGGTGAAAATGGCGTCGGTCGTCTCGATATTGTTGAGAACCGTTACGTGGGCATGAAGTCCCGCGGCTGTTACGAAACTCCGGCCGGTACTGTAATGATGAAAGCTCACCGTGCCATTGAATCCCTGACTCTGGATCGCGAAGCGGCGCATTTGAAAGACGAGCTGATGCCGAAATACGCCAAAATGGTGTACAACGGTTACTGGTGGAGCCCTGAGCGTAAAATGCTGCAGGCCGCTATTGATGAATCTCAGAAGTCAGTAAACGGCGATGTACGCGTGAAGCTTTATAAAGGCTCTGTGACTGCTGTAGGACGTCGTTCTGAAGATAGCCTGTTTGACGAGAAAGTTGCGACTTTTGAAGACGATGCCGGTGCCTATGACCAGAAAGATGCTGCAGGCTTTATTAAGCTAAATGCTTTGCGCTTGCGGATTGCGGCTGGCAAAGGTCGGGATCTCAAGTAATCGTTGAACAGCTGAAATAGTCGTTTAACAGCTGAAATAGTCGTTTAACAGCTGAAATAGTCGTTTAACAGCTGAAATAGTCGTTTAACAGAAAGGCCCCTGAATATTGTGATAGATATCTTCAGGCTGCTTTGAGCGCAAAAATCGCTCAATAGCCTACACTTTGAAGAGTTTTGTCGACACTGAATAGCGCTATTAGGGATGCATTTGATTGACATCAAACTCATCCCTATAGAAGACAGGCAGGATGCTTGGCTTGCCAAACGATGTCGGGGCCTGGCGAGAAATTAACCTCCTTACTAAATCAAAACCAATTAGGATTGTCACTATGAGTAGTAACCTGGCAGCGGCTGGAGAGCAGCCTGCATATGACTACAATATAGTACGCCAATTTGCCATTATGACCGTCGTTTGGGGCGTGGTTGGGATGGCTGTCGGTGTGCTGATTGCTTCCCAGCTTGTCTGGCCGGAGTTGAACAACATTTTGCAACCGTATACGCACTTCGGTCGTCTGCGCCCACTGCATACCAATGCGGTAATCTTCGCATTTGGTGGTTGTGCCCTGTTTGCTACTTCCTATTACGTTGTACAGAGAACCTGCCGTGCGCCTTTATTTGGCGGGTTCCTCGTGCCATTTACTTTCTGGGGCTGGCAACTGGTGATTGTTCTTGCGGTGATCTCTCTGCCGTTGGGCATGACCTCTGCTAAAGAGTACGCCGAGCTGGAATGGCCGATTGATATCCTGATTACGCTGGTGTGGGTGTCTTACGCCATCGTGTTCTTCGGTACTATCGTGAAGCGCACCACTTCCCACATCTACGTGGCGAACTGGTTCTACGGTGCTTTCATCATTACCATTGCGCTGCTTCACGTTGTGAACAGCATGGCGGTACCGGTTACTTTAACCAAGTCTTACTCCATGTACTCCGGTGCCATGGATGCCATGATTCAGTGGTGGTACGGTCACAATGCGGTAGGTTTCTACCTGACGGCAGGCTTCCTGGGCATGATGTACTACTTCGTACCGAAGCAGGCGGGCCGTCCAGTTTATTCTTACCAGCTGACTATTGTTCACTTCTGGGCACTGATCAGTCTGTACATCTGGGCTGGATCTCACCACCTGCATTATTCTGCACTGCCAGATTGGACCCAGAGTCTGGGTATGGTGATGTCTCTGATCCTGTTGGCACCGTCCTGGGGTGGCATGATCAACGGTATCATGACTTTGTCAGGAGCCTGGCATAAGCTGCGTACTGATCCGACTTTGCGCTTCCTGGTGGTTTCTCTGTCTTTCTATGGCATGTCGACCTTTGAAGGTCCGATGATGGCAATCAAGACTGTTAACGCTCTGTCTCACAACACCGATTGGACTGTTGGTCACGTGCATTCCGGCGCATTGGGCTGGGTGGCGATGATTTCTATTGGTGCTATTTATCACCTGTTACCCATCCTGAGTGGTCGCAAAACCATGTGGAGCGTGAAGCTGATTAATACCCACTTCTGGCTGGCGACGATTGGTACGGTTCTGTACATCGCTGCAATGTGGGTGAACGGCATCATGCAAGGTTTGATGTGGCGTGCTTTCAACTCCGACGGCACCCTGACCTACAGCTTTGCTGAAGCGGTAGCGGCCAGTCACCACGGTTATCTCGTGCGTGCAATTGGTGGTGCCTTCTTCCTGACAGGTATGCTGCTGATGGCTTACAACACTTACAGAACCATGGCTTCGTCTGAAGATGAAGCTACCGATGCGCAGCCGCAAACGGCCTAAGGAGAAGCGACTGTGAAAAATCATGACATAGTAGAAAAGAATATTGGCCTGATGGTAGTGCTGGTCGTGGTCGCGATCAGCTTCGGTGGCCTGGTTGAGATCGTGCCTCAGTTTTTCCTCAAGGAAACCACTGAGCCTGTTGCCGGCTTAGAGCCCTGGGATGCTGTGGAGCTGGAAGGCCGTGACATCTACATCCGTGAAGGTTGTCACGTGTGTCACACGCAGATGATTCGCCCGCTGCGTGCTGAGGTTGAGCGTTATGGTCACTACTCAGTAGCTGGTGAGTCTGTTTATGATCACCCGTTCCTGTGGGGTTCCAAGCGTACTGGGCCTGATTTGGCTCGTGTTGGTGGACGCTACTCGGATGAGTGGCACAAAGCCCACTTGTACAATCCGCGTAACGTAGTTCCAGAATCCAACATGCCGGAGTTCCCATGGTTGTTTGATAATGTTCTGGACGGTAAAGACACCGGTAAGAAGATGGCTGCTTTGCGCTCTGTGGGCGTTCCTTACACCGATGAGGATATTGCCGGCGCGGAAGAGGCTGTGAAAGGTGTGACCGAGATGGACGCCCTGGTGGCTTACTTGCAGCAGCTGGGTACGTTGCTCCAGCAGAAACGTTAAAAGTTTGAGGCTCCATCATGGATATTAATGATTTCCGCAGCTTGTCGACCGTACTGGTGTTTATCGCCTTTATCGGGGTGTGCTGGTGGGCATTTTCTCCCAGTCGCAAAAAGAAATTTGATGACGCTGCGAATCTGCCATTCAGTGATGATGAGATCAACAACCTCGAAAGCTCCAAAAAAGCTTCCGGGGATGACAAGAAAAAACAGGATTGATTATGAGTACTTTCTGGAGTTTGTGGATCATCGTTCTGACCACTGTTAACTTGGTGCTGCTGTTTTGGGTGTTAATGGCAAACCGAAAGGTTGCTGTCAGTGATGACGCCGAGCCTGAGAACGCAACCACTGGCCACGTTTACGACGGTATTGAGGAGTACGATAACCCTCTGCCGAAGTGGTGGTTCTATCTATTCATCGGTACCTTCATTTTCACCATCGTTTACCTGATTGCTTATCCGGGCATGGGTAACTGGAAGGGTGTGTTGGGTTGGACTTCGATCAATCAGCTGGAGCGTGAGCAGCAGAAAGCGCAAGAAGCTTATGGCGAGAGTTTTTCCCAGTACGCAACCATGCCAATTGAAGAGGTCGCTCAGGACCCTCGTGCTCTGAAGATGGGTGTTCGTTTGTTTGCCAACAACTGTGCCGTTTGTCACGGTGCTGATGGTGGCGGCAATTACGGCTTCCCAAATCTGACCGATAACGACTGGTTGTACGGTGGTGAGCCAGAAACCATTCAACAGACCATTGCTAATGGACGCAACGGTGCTATGCCGCCATGGGGTCCTGTGATTGGTGAAGCGAACGTGAAGGCGACTGCTGAGTATGTGTTGCAGATGTCTGGTCAAGATCACGATACTGCTCTGGCAGAAACCGGTCAAAAAGTGTTTGCTCAGAACTGCGCAGTTTGTCACGGCGCTGATGGGAAGGGCAGTCACGATCTGGGTGCACCAAACCTCACAGACAATATTTGGCTGTATGAAGGTACACCGCAAGGTATCCGTCACTCAATCCGTAACGGTCGCGCTAATGTGATGCCAGCGCAAAAAGATAAGCTGCGTGAAGACAAGATTCACCTGTTAGCGGCATACGTTTATAGCCTGTCTCAAGATGAAGAGTAATTCTTTGTTGTCTTGAAGAGCAAAAAAGCCCCGTCATCGGGGCTTTTTTGTGTGTGAACGTTGTGTGCAGATGTTATGCCCGGGAAGTTGCCGGATGGTGATATCCACAGATACGGAGCATGCTCCAGTTGATAAACGTTTTTACAGTTAAGTCAAAATGCATTTTCGGATTTTGACGTATAGATAATCTGCATTAAGCTGGCGCCACTTTTGTTACAGACGTTTTGTTTTGTTACAGGCGTTATACGCGCAACCGCTTTTCCTCAGTTTGAAGAGTTTACGGAATGTGTTGCCGGAGTTCTGGAAAGCATTGCAGACCCATTAACAGGTCAGAAGCGACTTTTTAAACTACTGGGTTTTTGATCCTGATTAAGAAGTCTGGCCGCAGGCAATGCTATGCTGGGTGTATTGTTAATGAAAGGCCATGGTTTAAGAGGATCAGGTCGTTTAGGCTCGATTTCATTTAAGCCGCTATGTGATTATTAGCCACCTCATAAAAGACCGCAGAGTCTGAGGACAATGTAGGCATGTCTTGAGCTGCCTTCATTGGTGATATCGCTCTATGATATCTAAGGAGACGCAGAGAATGGGCGAGAAAATCCCCGCCGTAGAAGAACAGGCAGGCAGCGAAGAAGTCCGCTACCGCAAGCTGTATGAATCGGACGGGCGAATCTATACCCGTAAAATTTCCGGTTTTTATCAGAGTATTCGTCGCTACACCGGCTTGCCCTTAATTGTGGGCTTTCTGTTGATGCCCTGGCTGGTGATCGATGATCGCCCAGCCATGTTGTTTGATTTGCCGGCCCGAAAATTTCACATCCTGTGGATGACCTTTTGGCCGCAGGACGGCATGTTGCTGGCCTGGTTATTAATCATTGCGGCCTTTACCTTATTTACCGTGACAGTACTGGTAGGGCGTGTCTGGTGTGGATTTACCTGTCCGCAAACAGTGTGGACGCTGATGTTTATCTGGGCGGAACACTTTTGCGAGGGTGACCGCAACAAGATGATGAAGCTGGACAAGCAGGCCTGGAGTGTCGAGAAGGTGGCACGTAAAGGGAGTAAGCACTTTCTGTGGGTGTTGATTGCCTTTATCACCGGGGCCACTTTTGTCGGATATTTTACCCCGATACGGGAACTGTTGATGGGGTTCTGGCCCTCGATTGCGGATAGCGGTTTTGTCACCTTCTCTGTCAGTCCTGTGGCGGCTTTCTGGACGCTGTTTTTCACCTTCATGACCTACATGAATGCCGGCTGGCTGCGTGAGCAGGTGTGTAAATACATGTGTCCTTACGCTCGTTTCCAGTCGGTGATGTACGACACCGACACGCTTGCAGTGCATTACGACAGAAGTCGTGGTGAAAGCCGGGGGCCACGTAAGCCAAACGAAGACTACAAAGCCGCCGGTAAAGGGGACTGTATTGATTGTTCCTGGTGTGTGCAGGTCTGTCCAGTGAACATCGATATTCGGGATGGTTTGCAGTATGACTGTATTAACTGTGGCCTATGTGTTGATGCCTGTAATCAGGTCATGGATAAAATGGGCTATGAACGTGGTTTGATTCGCTATACCTCGGAAGATGAGTTGGAGAATGGCAAGACAAAATTCTTACGCCCTCGTTTGTTCGGCTATGTAGCTGCGGTTATCGTGATGATGTCTGCTTTTGTGTACACCGTGGAAACCCGTGAGCCGGTATCGGTGGACGTGATTCGTGATCGAGGCACTCGCATGTATCGTTTGTCCAATGATCAGGTGCAAAATGTGTACACCGTGAAAATCAATAACATGGATCGTCATTCTCACAGCTATGATATCGAAGTTGAAGGTGATGCTGATTTCCGAATCCGGGGATACCGGGCCATGGAGCTGGTAGAGGGGGAGATCTTTACTATGCCAGTGCGAGTCTCCGTGCCGAAGGATCAGCTGACATCCTCGAAAAATAACATCCACATCATTGTCACGGCCAAGGATAATAAAGCCATCACCGCTCGTGAGAAGACGACCTTTATTGGTCCCCATGTGGATGAGTGATGCTCTTCACCTGATCGTGTATTCAGGTGAAGCGTAAAGTTCGGTTCGGAAATCGTCAGGTTGGGGCAGTCAATGCTAGAATGGCGCCCCGCCGGACTTGTGCCCCAAGTCCCGGATACGTACTGACCGCGACTGAAGTAAAAAAGTTATGACTGAAAAGAATTTGGATGGTAAAGACGATGGTCCCTGGTACAAGCAGTTCTGGGCCTGGTTTGTTTTTGCGCCTCTGCTGATTATCATGGCCATCTGGGTGCCTTTTCTGACTGTGATTGTCAAAGGTGCCGACGATACGGTGCTGGATAATTACTACAAAGAAGGCCGTATGATCAATCAGCGGGTTGATCAGGATCGGCATGCGCGTGAGCTGGGTCTGACCGGCACTCTGCGTGTGGATCAAGAGGTGGGGGATGTCATCCTGACTATCTCTTCTATCGACGCGGATTATGCATTTCCCGAAAAGCTGGAGCTGTATTTTGATCACCCGTTTGAGGCGGATCATGATACCTTTATTGTGCTGCAGGAAGTGATTCCGGGTCGTTATCAGGGGGAGCTTGAACGACGTTTGAATAACCGCTGGTATATCCGATTGACCTCAATGCCGGTCACCACGGCAGAGCTGGGGGCAGCGGCTCCCGATCTGGAAGACTGGCGGATCATCGGTGAGCTGGATCTGGCGAAAGGTTCGAGCATGACATTTGGTGGCGATGAGTGAGTGCGGCGGATCAGGGTTGTTTCCACTGTGGGCTGGAAATACCGCCTCATACGCACTTATCTGTAGATATTGATGACCAGCCCAGACGCTTTTGTTGTCTGGGTTGTCAGGCTGTAGCTTCCGCGATTGTGGATGGTGGTCTGGAAAATTTTTATCGTTATCGCACCGATAACAATCCCCGCCCCATCGAGCAAAGTGTCAACTTTGCGGTCTATGACCTGCCTGAAGTGCAGGAAGATTTTGTTTATCCCTATGAAGATTCCTCCACATCGACTCCCCTTAAACAGGCGCAACTGCTTCTCGAAGGCATCAGCTGTGCCGCCTGTGTGTGGTTGATCGAACATCATTTGGGAAAGTTGACCGGTGTTGAGTCGGTCAGGGTCAACGCAACTACCCATCGCTGTCTTGTCAGTTGGGATGTTCAGAAACTCAAGCTTAGCGAGATTATGGCTGAGCTGTCTCATATCGGTTATCAGCCGATACCCGCAACCGAAGACCATCATCAACAACTCAGAGAAAAAGAAAACCGCACTGCACTGATGCGCCTGGCTGTAGCCGGATTTGGCATGATGCAGGTGGGGATGGTCTCCGTGGCGCTTTACAGTGGGGCTGATGCAGGATGGCAGGTCTACCTGCGTTGGCTTAGCCTGCTAATTGCTACTCCGGTGGTGTTTTTCAGTGCGAAGCCTTTTTTTGCGGCAGCCAAACGCTCGCTGCTGGCACGACATCTGACGATGGATGTACCGGTGTCTCTGGCCATTGGCGGCGCTTATATAGCCAGCTGCTGGGCGACCGTTTTCGGAGGCGGCGAAGTCTATTTTGATTCAGTCTCGATGTTTACCTTTTTCCTGCTCTGGGGTCGATACCTGGAAATGCGAGCGCGTCATCGCAACGGGATTGATACGGATCGGTTGGCGCAACTGCTTCCCGCAACGGCTACTAGAAAGTCTGGTGAAGATAGAAAATCCGATGAAGACGAGTGGCTGGCGGTACCCTTAAAGCAGGTTCGGACGGGGGATCGTATACTCGTCGCCAGTGGCACCAGTGTGCCCTGTGATGGGCGTGTTTTGGACGGCCACAGCAGTGTGGTGGAAACCTTACTGACCGGCGAACCGGATGCGGTGGAAAAGACCGTCGGCGATACGGTGATTGCGGGCACCTTAAACACCGACAGTGCCCTGCAAATCGAAGTGACTGCAACCGGGCAGAATACACGCTTGTCCGCCATTGAACGTCTGGTGGAACAGGCTCAGCAGGATAAACCGACGCAGGTGGCGGTAGCGGATAAACTGGCAGGCTATTTTGTGGCCGCAGTGTTGGTGGTGTCGGCACTGGTGGCACTGATCTGGTGGCAAATCGATCCCGCTCATGCTTTTTGGGTGACTCTGTCTGTTCTGGTAGTAACTTGTCCCTGTGCCCTTTCTCTGGCTTCTCCTACCGCGTTGACGGCCGCAGTGTCCTGGCTGCGTCAGAATGGTTTGTTGATTACTCGCGGGCATGTGCTGGAAGGCCTGCCTAAAATCCAGCGTGTTATTTTGGATAAAACCGGCACATTGACCGTGGGCGCGCCCCAGGTTGTGGAGATGGTGGGGGGGAATGGTCAGCCGCTCACCGATCAACAGCAGCAGTTCTATCTGAATGTGTGTGCGGCTTTGGAAACCGGTTCTACCCATCCCATTGCTCAAGCCTTTAAACCGTACTCTTCTTCCGTAATTGTGGCTTCAGAGGTGCGCCAGACCACTGGCGAAGGCGTTATTGGCAATATTGACGGACAGCGCTATGCGCTGGGAAAACCTGAGTTTGTTCAAGAGGGGAGGGCTCTATCTCCGCCGGAGGTCGAAGGGCAGTGGTTACTGTTGGGCGGGGACGAGGGCGCCTTGGCCTGGATTCGTTTGCAGGATCGCTTGCGAGAAAGTGCGAAGCCCATGATTGCTGCGCTGCAGGCGCGCGGATTGTCGGTAGAGCTGCTCAGTGGCGATGGCGACTCTGAGGTTGCCCGAGTGTCTAAGGAGCTGGGCTTTCAGCACTGGCAAGCCAGACAAAACCCGGATCAGAAATTGGCCTACATTCAGCAATTGCAGGCACAGGGTGAAAAAGTCCTGATGGTGGGTGACGGTATCAACGATGTGCCCGTACTCAGCGGCGCTTTTGTCTCGGTCGCCATGGGCGGCGCGACGGATCTGGCACAGACCCGAGCCGACAGCGTGTTGCTGGGCAGCGATTTGATGGCATTGGAAAGGGCCTTTGAGTGCGCGACTCTCACTCGTCGCATTATCCGCCAGAACCTGTTCTGGGCTCTCTGCTACAACGTCACGGCCTTGCCGCTGGCAGCGGCCGGATTGGTTCCACCCTGGGCTGCTGCCATTGGCATGTCCGCCAGTTCGCTGGTGGTGGTAGGGAATGCTTTAAGAATCAATCGTGCATCCTCCCGCTAGGAAGTGGTAATTGTAATGAGAATGATTGACGATACCTTTTGCTGTCCGTAGTATTTGCATTTAGTTGACAGGCCTTTGGTTGAAAAGTGATCAGGTGGTCTGATGTGCTGCCTATGGTTTTCATTTTCGAGAATTTTTCCTATGCGTTCATTCATGACTTTGGCCCACCGTTATATGGGGCTGACCACCGCGTTGTTTTTGGTGATCACTGGCCTAACTGGCGCCATCATTTCCTGGGATCATGAACTGGACGAGTGGTTAAACCCACATCTCAATGAAGTGACCAGTGTTGGAGAATCCCAATCTCCCATTCGATTGGCGCGAACAATTGAAGAGACCTATCCCAACGTTCAGGTAACCTATTTTGAGTTCCACCCGGAACCTGGGCATTCCCTGTCTTTTTGGGTGGAGCCCAGAGTGAACCCTGAAACTGGCCATCTGTACGAGCCGGGTTTTAATCAGGTCTATATGGATCCGGTATCGGGAGAGATTATCGGTAAGCGGGAGTGGGGGGCTGTTTGGCCGATCACCCGTGAGACTTTTATGTCATTCCTCTACAAGTTGCATTACAGCCTCCATATTCCCGAAATGGGTGGTACAGATCATTGGGGACTCTGGCTACTGGGTATTATTGCTCTCATCTGGACGTTTGACTGTTTTGTCGGGTTCTACCTGACGCTGCCGCGACGCCTTGCGAAAAGACGTGCGGCGCGAGCGGAACCAAATAGGGCGAAAAAAGGCTGGTGGCAGCGCTGGGCTCCGGCCTGGAAAGTGCGGGCTAAAGCCGGTAGCGCCCGTTTGAATTACGATCTGCATCGGGCGTTTAGTCTGTGGACCTGGGGATTGCTGTTTATCATTGCGTTTACCGCCTTCTCGCTGAACCTGTATCGGGAAGTGTTTTACCCACTGATGACCACAGTCTCTGATGTCACACCGACGCCTTTCGACTCCAGAACGCCATCGGGTCACGATAACCCTGTTATCCCCACACTGAATTTCACTCAGGTTGCCGATGTCGCTCAGAAAGAAGCTGCCAGCCTGGGTTGGAATGAGCCGCTGGGCTCGTTGTGGTACGCCCGTGAATTTGGCTTGTACCGGGCGGAATTCTTCACGGCGGAGGGTGGTCATGGCGCTGGAGGGGTTGGTCATAAAGGCCTCTACTTCGACGGCCATACCGGTAAGTACGAAGGGGACTTTATCCCGTGGGAAGGCACTGCGGCTGACATCTTCGTTCAGGCGCAGTTCCCGCTACACTCGGGACGTATTCTCGGCTTGCCCGGACGTATCCTGATTTCCATCATGGGGGTTATTATCGCCATGTTGAGCGTTACCGGCGTCATCATCTGGTGGCGTAAATCCCGGGCGCGTACGTCCGCCGAGCGTAAATCTCATGTCAGTGAGGCTCGGGCTCAGTCCGGCAAATTGGCGTCAGATCACTAAGTCTTTTCTGCCGGCGGCAATGTCAATTCCGGCAGCCTCGTCACTGGAGGGGCTGTCAGTAGGGGAGCTTGCGATACTGGACGCTGGCTGGCAGACGCGAGAGAATAGCGCTGCGACAATTTGTCCTATAGGAAATCCAGTGGAAAGCCTTTATCTTCTCATCCCGATCGCCATTATCTTTCTG
>NZ_CBFIHX010000075.1:0-290 GCF_965662505.1 Pseudomaricurvus sp.
CACCAGGAACTGGTGACTGGCTTGGGTAAAGGGGATGAAGTCGTAATGAACAGCGGCATGCTCGGCAAAATCACCAAGGTTGACGAAAACTACATGGTTATTGAAACTGGTAACAGCGTTGAGCTGAAGTTTCAAAAGTCAGCGGTTCACGCTGTGCTGCCAAAAGGCACCATTAAGTCAATCTGATGATTGATGACCCACAAAAAAGGCAGCCCACGGGCTGCCTTTTTTGTGGGTAACATTTCTGTTTTGCTCGAATTCTCATGATGAATGCTTCTTTTTGAAGGTGA
>NZ_CBFIHX010000075.1:300-17705 GCF_965662505.1 Pseudomaricurvus sp.
CCCATGTTGTCCTTCCCGTCTCGTCTCAATCTGGCTCAAACCCCCACGCCGTTGCAGTGTTTATCCCGTGTATCCGGGGAGCTCGGCGTCAATATCTGGATGAAGCGAGATGATCTAACAGGGTGTACTTTGAGTGGTAACAAGGTTCGCAAGCTGGAATTCACCCTGGCAGAGGCTTTGGCGCAAGGATGTGACAGTATTGTCACTTGTGGTGGCCTGCAATCCAATCATTGTCGGGCAACAGCATTGCTTGGGGCGCAACTTGGACTCAAGGTGGTTCTGGTGCTCAGAGGAGAGACGTATGAGGCTGCGGATGGCAATTTACTGCTGGATTACCTCGCTGGTGCTGAAATCAAGCAATACCCGGTAAAGGGCTTTGCCCGTTCGCTACCCAGTCTGCTGGATCAAGCGGCTGAAGAGCTTAGGCAAGAGGGGCGCAAGCCGTTTGTCATACCCACTGGTGCCAGTGACGGAATTGGCATTTGGGGGTATATCGCAGCCTGCAAAGAATTGGGTGCGGATTTTAGTCGTGAACGGATCGTGCCCAGCCATATTGTGATGGCAACTGGATCCGGTGGAACCCAAGCTGGATTGACTCTGGGGGCCTATCTTCAGGG
Source organism: Pseudomaricurvus sp. (assembly GCF_965662505.1). NCBI lineage: Bacteria > Pseudomonadati > Pseudomonadota > Gammaproteobacteria > Cellvibrionales > Cellvibrionaceae > Pseudomaricurvus > Pseudomaricurvus sp. The sequence goes on from NZ_CBFIHX010000075.1 coordinate 918, forward strand.
GTGGAGCTCGCAGGTGATTGGTATGGCGGTGTGTGACGATGAAGCGTATTTTCATGACAAAGTACGAGCGGATATGACCGACTGGCAGCAGCGTTATCAATCCCTGTTGGGAGAGAAAATCAGAGCGGCTGACGAGTGCAACATTCTTGTGAATGACCGTTATATAGGGCCGGGTTATGCAAAAGCCGATCAGGAAGTTTTTGACACAATAAGCTGGCTGGCGCGTACTGAGGGTGTGGTGCTGGACCCCGTGTATACTGGCAAGGCATTTTACGGGTTAATCGAAGAAGTGAAGGCGGGCCGCATGTCAGACGCTAAAGATATTGTTTTCGTGCACACTGGCGGGGTTTTTGGGAATTTCCCTCAGCGATCCGAGTTCAGTTTTTAGGCTGCAACAGCGGGTTTAGACTCAAGCGGGAAATATTGTCACAATCATCGTTACAGTGTTTTTTCGTCGTGTATAAGGCATGATCTGTCGTCGTATAAGGGATGACCAGATCAGGGGGTAGGGTATCAGTATGGCAAGTGTGAATGATCGAAAGCTGGTTCTGGCCATTTCATCGAGGGCGTTGTTTGATCTGGGTGATAGCCACGCTGTCTTTGAAAAAGAGGGGTTGGAAGCTTACTCCCGCTATCAAATCGAACACGAAAACGATGTGCTTAAGCCTGGTGATGCATTTTTTGTGGTGCAGAAGCTTCTTCGTCTCAATGAGCAGTTGCCAGGAGAGCCGCGGGTTGAGGTGATTTTGCTCTCCCGCAACAGTGCAGACACCGGCTTAAGGGAGTTTAACTCTATTGAGCATTATGGATTGAATATCTCCCGAGCGGCATTTTGTGGTGGCGAAAGCCCGTATCGCTATGTTTCCGCTTTCGGTTGCCATTTGTTTCTCTCGACGGATGCTGACGACGTTCGTCACGCTCTTGATCACGGCATTGCCGCTGCCACCTTGATGGCTTCCTCATCCCAGACTGAACACGGTGACCAACTCCGCTTTGCCTTTGATGGCGATGCCGTTCTCTTTTCTGATGAGTCCGAGCGTATCTTCAAACAGCAGGGCTTAAAAGCCTTTACCGAAAGTGAAAAAGCCTCGGCGATGAAACCTCTATCGGGCGGCCCATTCAAAGCGTTTTTATCAGCACTGCAAAGTCTGCAAAAAGAGTTCTGCAATGATCAGCCTCCCATTCGCACGGCCTTGGTGACTGCTCGATCGGCTCCAGCACATGAGAGGGTGATTCGTACACTGAGAGCTTGGGGGGTTCGTATTGATGAATCCCTGTTTCTCGGGGGGATGGATAAAGGCGAGTTTCTTAAAGCTTATGGGGCAGATGTGTTCTTTGACGACCAGAAAACCCTCTGTGACTCCGCCAGAACCCATGTGGCTACCGGACATGTTCCGCATGGCATTGCCAACGAGTTAATCAAAGAAGGCGATTAGACGGCTAAAACCTCTATAGCCTGCTATCCTTCACGTAAACGGGGACTAACTAAAGGGTTGTTGTCTCCTCGCTGAAAGGTAGCGGTAGAATGATTCGAAAGATTGTATTTGCCACGGATCTAGGGCCTTTTTCCTCACACGCTATGGAGCATGCTTTGGAGCTAGCCTCCACAATCCACGCCAAAGTGGTTGTGGTGCATGCGGTTGAGCCTCTTAACAGCTACGCGCAAGCGATTGTTGCCAGTTATATAGGCGGTGACAGCCCTAAAGACGCCAGCACTTGTGCAGCCAGCCAGTCCGAACCTGAATGTCGATTGTTGCAGTCCATTAAATCCCGCATTCTGGCCTCTCTCCAGCACGAACGTAGTGATTCTGCCCCCCAGTATGATTGCTTTGACGACGTCTCCGTGATTCAGGGGAAACCTGCGGAAGTGATATTAAGTGAGGTCAGGCGGCTGAATGCTGACTTGATCGTGATGGGCAGCCATGGCCCGGAGTCCATGGGAAATAATGTATTGGGTTCCGTGACAGCCAGAGTGCTTCAGTTGTCCAAGGTGCCAGTGTATATGGTGCCCATGATCAGCCCGCGAAACTGGTATAAAGTCGCTTCAGCGGCCAGTCGGTAAGGCGTGGCTAATTCTCTCTCAGGAGAGTGAGGGGCGCTTAGCGGCTCTTTTGTGAAGTTAAAAGCAGCTAACGTGCTTAAAACACGGCGAATTTAATACCCAGCCCCATCAAAATAATAGCCAGAATGGGTTGTAAGACATGATTGGGGAGTCGGGCACCCACCTTGGTGCCCAGACTGACCGCTGGCAGAGAGCCCATCAGCAGGCATGCGAGCAGTACAAAATCCACATTCCCCAAGAAAATAAGATGACCGAGGCCGGCGATGAGCGTCAGGGGGACTGCGTGCGCAATATCGGTTCCGACAATCTCTCTGGCTTTTAGCATTGGATAGAGCACCATCAGAATCGCAGTGCCAATAGCGCCAGCGCCTACAGAACTCAATGTGACAAATACCCCCAGGAAAACCCCCATGATGACCGTCACCGGTTTGGCGTGTCTTTGCAGCCATTTGGCTGGGGCAGATGGCTCTTTAGATTTTATGCGCGACTTGAATAGAAGAACAAGTGAAGTAATCAGCAACATAATGCCCAGGCTGGTGGTCAGCAGGTCTTTATACTGATCGGCGTGACCGAACACGGTCCTTAAGAGCAGCGTGGTGACGATGGCGGCAGGAAGGCTTCCGGCTCCCAAAGCCATAACAATAGACCAGTCAATGTTCTTCTCGCGCTGGTGAGAGATGACCCCGCCGGCCTTGGTGATAGAGGCGTATAAGAGGTCTGTACCAATAGCCACATTGTAGGGAAACCCGAACAAAATCAGCAGCGGAGTCATCAATGAGCCACCGCCGACGCCGGTGACTCCAACCGCCAAGCCTACTGCGGCTCCGGCAAAGATATAAAGTAAGATTTCCATGGCTATATAGACTATGGTTATTGAGAGGAGACTGGCTATAAGCGATTTAGCAATTTAGCTGGTAAATATACGGATTAGTAACTATTCTGGAAAAGAATATTTTTTTATATTTTTATAATTGAATTCTCAGTACTAGGCCATTTGGAGGGCTTATGAAGCTGCAGCAACTGCGATACATTTGGGAAGTTGCCCACCACGATTTAAATGTATCTGCGACCGCCCAGAGTCTGTATACATCGCAACCGGGTATCAGTAAGCAAATTCGCTTGCTTGAGGATGAGCTGGGCGTTGAAGTGTTTTCTCGAAGCGGAAAGCATCTAACTCGTATTACACCTGCTGGCGAGGCCATCCTGAAGACGGCCGGAGAGATACTTCGCAAGGTCGAGAGCATCAAGCAGGTGGCTCAGGAGTTCAGTAATGAGAAGAAGGGCAGCCTGTCACTGGCAACGACCCATACCCAGGCCCGTTATGCTCTGCCGAACATTATAGAAACCTTTATTGAACGCTACCCTGATGTCTCTTTGCATATGCATCAAGGGACTCCGATGCAGATTTCAGAAATGGCTGCCGACGGCACTGTGGATTTTGCGGTTGCCACGGAAGCTCTGGAATTGTTCAGTGATCTGATCATGATGCCATGCTACCGCTGGAATCGGTGCATTGTGGTGCCGAAAAACCACCCGCTTTGTCAGGTCTCACGCCTGTCGTTGGAAGATGTGGCCAAGCATCCACTGGTGACATATGTTTTCGGTTTTACCGGCCGTTCGAAGCTGGATGAAGCTTTTATTGAGCGTGGTTTGGCACCTAAAGTAGTTTTTACTGCTGCTGATGCGGATGTTATCAAAACGTATGTTCGTTTGGGGCTGGGTGTTGGGATTATCGCCAAGATGGCTTACAACGAAGAGCTGGACAGTGATCTTGTGGCTTTGGATGCCAGTCACCTGTTCCAGCCAAGCACTACGAAGATTGGTTTCCGACGAGGAACCTTCCTGCGTGGCTATATGTACGAGTTTATTGAGTTGTTTGCACCGCACCTGACTCGTGAAGTGGTGACTGATGCGCTGAATCGTCATTCGAAAAGTGAAGTGGAAGAGCTGTTTTCCAGTATCGACCTGCCCACTTATTAAGAGCGCGGCTGGTTAAATGAAAAAGGAGGCGTAAGCCTCCTTTTTTATGTGCCGGACTTTTGGTTGTCCGATTTTCCGATTTTTTTTAGAGCTGCTTTAAAGAAAAACGGCTCAAGTATGGAAAGCGACTCAGGTATACATAGCGACTTGGATATCGTAAACGAGCCAGATCCTAGATATAGTCCAGATCAGGGTTGTCGTTCATGATCTCTTTAAGTTCTTCTTTCTCGTTGGTCTTCTGATCGAGAACTTCCTTAACGAACTTAAAGTAAACGGTATGGACTTCTGGTGCTTCACCCATGCGCTCCACTACGAAGAATGGGGCGCGGTTTACGTTTAATTCGGCGGCGAGTTTCATGCCCGGACTTTCAAGATCGCGCTCATCAGCGACTAGAACTTCGTCGATGAACTTCATTTGATCGTTGCTTTCCAGTTTGTTCAGTACGTCACCACACTTTTTGCAGGGTGATCCGTCGGACAAGATTTTCTTTACCAGTGTGATTTTCACTAAAGCATCCTCTCTGAGTCCGACTCAACTGCGGACTATTTGTCGATATTGGTGGAGTGCAGACCACATTCTTTTTTAGTGGCTTCTTCCCACCACCAGCGACCTTCGCGTTCGTGTTGACCTGGACCGACAGGGCGGGTACAGGGTTCACAGCCAATGGAGATGAAGCCACGGTCGTGAAGGGAATTATAAGGCACGTTGTTGCTGCGAATATAGTCCCAAACCTGATCTGACGTCCAGTTGGCCAGTGGGTTGAACTTGGTCAGAGTGCCATTAGGTCTCGCAAAGACTTTATCGTCCTGAATGACGGGGATCTGGGCGCGAGTACCGGGGCTTTGATCTTTGCGCTGCCCTGTTACCCAGGCGTCAACTTCTTGCAGTTTGCTGCGTAAAGGGGCAATTTTTCGGATGCCACAGCACTCCTGATGGTTGTCCTCATAAAAGCTGAACAGGCCTTTTTCCTGCACAAGCTCACGGACGGCATCGCCATCTGGACTGAGAACATCAATGTAGAGGTCGTAGTGGTTCCGTACTTTCTCAATAAACTGGTAGGTCTCGGAGTGCAGGCGTCCGGTATCCAGGCAGAAAACTTCGACATCTGGATCGATTTTGTGGGCCATATCCACCAGGACCACGTCTTCAGCACCACTGAACGATATGGCCAGGTTGCCAAAAGTCTCAATCGCAAACTTCAGGATTTCCTGTGGGCTCTGTTCTTGCAATGTTTTATCAAGATCAACGGTATTGAGTAGTTGGGAATCGGGTTGCTGAGACATGCTTCTGTCCTAAATGTCTGACTTAAGGCTAAATGGAACGGTTAAGGGAGCTGTATGTTTGATCTGTACTTTCAATGTGTACTTATCAACGTGTACTTATCAATGGGTACTTTTAATAGCTACTTTCAATAGCCGCGAAGGATACCAGAGCTCTTGATAACTTAAAAATAATCTCGAGCAATAGCGTTATAACCAAAGAGAGTAAATGCAGTGCCAACTTAGATTCCCTGCTGTCGCCGTGGAACATTGGCTGAAATATGATTTGTTTGCGTTAGTTTTGCTCTGTTTGGCGATTGGGTTAGCTTCTGCAAACCTCTAACCCCTTTAAATTGGATGTGGTTTTATCATTACTGCTTATTATTTAATCAGTTGTAGTCGCTAGTTTATCCGATTTGTTAAGAGTTCCACGTGGAAAGAATTGCCCGCCACCCGCCGGGATACAAGTGTCTGGGTAAAGTTGGATTGCACCGTCCGGAGGAACAGGGTAGATTGCTGCGTTTCGTCGGGTTGCCGGTTTTAATGCCGACTCGGTGATGATGATAATCAACGTTCACTAGGAGCTCGTCTGTGGAACTTGCATGCTTGGATCTGGAAGGGGTACTGATTCCTGAGATCTGGATTAAATTTGCGGAAAAAACCGGTATTGAGGCATTAAAGGCCACCACCCGGGACATTCCTGATTACGATGAATTGATGACCATGCGTCTGGCAGAGCTGGACAAGCATAAGCTGGGGTTGAATGAAATTCAGGAAGTGATTTCAACCTTAAGCCCTTTGGATGGCGCTCAGGAGTTTGTGAACTGGCTGCGTGAACGCTTTCAGGTGATTATCCTGTCCGATACCTTTTACGAGTTTGCCGGCCCGCTGATGAAGCAATTGGGTTATCCGACATTGCTGTGTCACAAATTGACCGTCGATGAGTCAGGCCGTGTGACCGACTACAACATTCGTCAGGCGAACCCCAAGCGTCAGTCCATCGTTGCTCTGAAGTCGCTGTATTACAGGACGATTGCAGCGGGTGATTCATACAACGACACCACCATGCTGGCCGAGGCTGACGCAGGTATTCTGTTTCATGCACCTGACAATGTGATTGCTGAGTTTCCTCAGTATCCAGCAGTTCACACGTACGAAGACCTGAAAAAAGAGTTCATTAAAGCGAGCATTCGCCCTCTGACTTTGTAATTTCAGGTGTTGGATTGGGTGCGATCAGAACATAGATACCTTGATCCAGAGAACCGTATAAAAACCCCGGGTAGCTTGAAAAAGCTCCCGGGGTTTTTAGTTTTTAAGATCGTCTCGTTTTTGAAGTCGTGTTGTCCGTTACTTCTAGTTGTCCGTTACGTCTAGCTGTCCGAGACGTCTGGCTTGGAAGAGGGGGTTTTCAGGGTCTCCATAATAAGACCGATCTTGGTCAGTGACTCCTGATACTCTTTTTTAGGGTCTGAATCAGAGACAACTCCGCCACCGCCCCAGATAAACAGCTCATCCGCGTTGGCTGCAATCGTCCGTATGGCAATGTTGGTATCCATTCGTCCCGAGCGATCGATGTAGCCCATGCTGCCGCAGTAGACAGAGCGGCGACTTCTCTCAAGCTGCTCAATGATTTCCATCGCTTTGATTTTCGGGGCGCCGGTGATTGAGCCGCCGGGAAAACTGGCAGCCAGTATATCGATAGGAGAGATGCCGCTTTTCAGGACGCCCGTGACGCTGCTGACCAGATGGTGCACATTGGCGTAGCTCTCCAGATTAAAGAGTTTGGGAGTTTGCACACTGTGCGGCTGACAGACTTTGCTCAAATCGTTGCGCAGCAAATCGACAATCATCAGGTTTTCAGCTTGATCCTTGCTGCTGTGTTGCAGCTCGTGGGCAAGAGCTTTGTCCTGCTCGGTCGTTTTTCCTCTGGGTGCGGTGCCCTTGATCGGCTGAGTCAGAAGTTGACTGTCGGCACTCAGGATAAACCGCTCAGGGGACAGGCTGAGTACTGCACCATCGTCTGTTTCGAAAAAACAGGAGAACGGAGAGGGGAGTGCTGCTCTCAATTTTAAATAGGCTTCCAGCAGATCACCGTCGTAATGTGCGTTAAACCTTTGAGAGAAGTTGACCTGGTAGCAATCGCCTGCGTTGATGTGACGGCGAATTTGAGCGATTTGTTGCTGATAATCCTCTTCTTCAAAGTTGCTCGTTAACGCATTGATTTTAAAAGGTCTGTCTGGAAGGTCATCGAGCTGCCCCTGAGGTCGAAGGATGCTCTGTCGCAGGCTCTCTAAAAACTCCTGTCCTAGCTCGTGTTCCCCCACCAGTGTGGTTTGTTGCAGCAGGTGGTCCTGTACGACCGCCCACTGATAATACCCCATCTGCATCAATGGCAGGCCGCAGTCATCTTCCCGTAGATCAATAAGGGATTCGATCTGTCTTCCCAGGTCATAGCCCAGGTAGCCCATAAAGCCACTGTTAAACGGCAGCGCTTCGGATTGCTTGTCTTGAACTTCGGAACTGACTGCTGGTTGGGGAAGTAGGTTGAGTTCGCTGTTCAGGGCTTCCCATGCGTCTTTGTAATAGAGTGTTGCGGAGCCATCGGTAGCGATGCATTTGCATCCAGATGTCTGGTTCTCTGCAATCAGTTTTTTGGTGGGCGCTGCGCTTAAAATATCGTAGCGGCCGCGGTGTTGATTTGCTTCTCCGCTATCCAGCCAGATTGGCCAGCCCAAACCTCTGATGGCCTTAAAATACCCTGAGCTGGTTTGCTCATAAGGCAAGCTAAAGGTGAGGTAGTCTTGCGTGGCGGGCATTGAGTGAGTTCCGGTGTGGGGCGGGTATTCAAGTAAACGGCATGGCCAGTAGTGCGTCAGTGTATCGCAGAGCAGGTCTGGAGTGTATCGCGCGGACACCCATTGCAACCAGTTGCCAGAGCGCGGCATTGTAGAGGGTGTATCAACTTTTTTCTATACGGTTAACCTGGATCGATGTGTTGACTTGATTGTTCATGTAGGAATCGGACACGTCATAGAAAGTTGGAGAAGAAAATTTATCCGGGAAGCGATTGAGTGTTTTTGTTGTTGGTGTAAGCACTGCGGCGGAAGTCTTTTTGCTTTTTATGATTTTGTTGTGAAATCTGTTGGCTCAAATGATTTTCTCCGGCTAGGCTTAAATCTATGCGGTTGTTTATTGGCTTCAGTGTAAAATGGGTAATGGTTATACGTGCTCAGCCAGCTCGCGGCACAAGGCGATTATTAAACTGAGTACACCAAGTCATTAGGCCGAACTCAACAGGTTAGTTTCTTGTTGTGCAAAAAACACACTGGCAACTGGTAAACGCATGGTCAGTTTGAATGATCATAAGCAATTGGTAAAAAGCAAAATGAATTTAGACCTTTCTACCGTTTCTCTTAAGGATGAGATTCTCCGTGAAAAGTAGCAGTCGTTATTTCCCCGCACGTTTGATGAGCGCCGAAGTCCAGCAAGGTCTTGCGGAAGATGTGTACCTTATTAAACCCAACAACAGCCCGGATAAATCCGTTGAGTTGAGCCTGACGCACCTGTCAAAGCTTGATGATGGGGTGGCCGAAAAAACACAGGGGCCCGCTTTGGTTTTGGTTCACGGTAGCTACCAGAATCGTCGCCTGTGGTGGGCGGAGTCTGGCGACTGTTTGGCCAAGGCACTTGTGAATAATGGAATCGATGTTTGGTTGCTGGAATTTCGGGGGCATGGCCTGTCACCCATTAATCAGTGTTATGACCAAAATACGCTTGAGGATTACACCCGTTATGATTTACCTGCTGTGGAGCGATTCGTTGCTGAGCAATCTGGTCAAACAGTAAACTGGCTGGGTTATGGCACCGGGGCTGGAGCCCTGTTGGCCTCTGTGGCGTTGAAATCGTTCTACGGTGGGGCGGACGGGGTTTTCATTGGCGCTGGCGTACCCTTCTTTCGCGCCAAGTGGTCACGTATTCCTGGGGTCTCCTCCTTATTGGCTGCGGGTAAGGCCAAAATGGATTTGCTGAACGGCCCTGAACCAGAACCCGTTTCGTTTCTTCAGGGGTTGGTCAAAGAAAGTCAGTGGTTTGCGCGCCGCGGTAAAAGCCTCGGTCTGGACCTTTGGACGGAGCTGTCAGGGCTGGATCGCAGAATTCACTGGTTGGCCTCGGAAGAGGGTTTGCAGCAGCTGGATGATGGGTTCAAGGCGCTACAGTCACAGGAAATATTGGCTCCGATGCTGGACTCTGTCAGCATGGATGATGAGCTCTCTCAGTCTCAGGTGTTGCCTACCTTGACGGATTCGGCAAAAGTCGCCAGTCTGGCAGCAGATATCACTGGGTTACTGGAGACAGGAGGGGAGTCGAATCGTGTTCTATCCACTGGAGAAGCTTCATCTGCTGCATGATGGCTATCGACGGGCTTTCAAAATTGGCCGTATGGAGCTGTTGCTGATTCAGGATGAAGGTCGTACGTACCTCATAGAAAATCGCTGTCCTCATATGGAAGCCCCTCTGACCTACGGCGCGGTGCGTCAAGGTATTATCCGTTGCCCCATGCACGGTCTCGAGTTCAGCTTGCTGAACGGCCGATCCTCTGCCTGTGCTACCCCGCTCAAAACCCTGATGCCTGCCTACGAAGGCAATGTCATCGGTGTTGTGTTATAACCCCTTCAAATTTCAACTGCTTTAGGAATTACTATGGAATACATCACTCCTGACCTGTGTGACGCGTACCCGGAACTGGTACGGGTTCTGGATCCAATGTTCAATAACTACGGTGGTCGTCGCTCATTCGGAGGTGAAGTTGTCACCATCAAATGTTTTGAAGATAACTCACTGGTACGCGAGCAGGTGGCAGAGCCAGGCAAGGGAAAGGTACTGGTGGTAGATGCAGGTGGCTCACTGCGCCGTGCTTGTTTAGGTGATATGTTAGCAGAAAAGGCTGTCGCTAATGGTTGGGAAGGTATTTTGATGTACGGCTGCATCCGTGATGTTGATGCGATCGGCGCTCTGGATCTGGGTGTTCAGGCTCTCAATACACACCCTTTGAAGACGGATAAAAAAGGGATTGGTGAGCTGAATGTTGGGGTCACCTTTGGTGGCGTAACCTTCACTCCGGGTGAGTTTGTCTATGCAGACAACAATGGCGTGGTTGTTTCTTCTGAGCCGCTGTCCATGCCCTAAGAGTTTGTCAGATTAAAACCTATCATTGAATGTCTTGTAAAAAGCGCGCCAAACATCGGTAAGGCGCGTTTTTTTGTGGATGGTTAATCAGTGTTTATCGGATTTCTCTTCGGCATTACCCGATGATTCGTTTTCACCGGTGCCTTCCACGTCATCAACAGATTGTTCATTATCGGTCTGCTCATTCGGTGATTCTGCGCTGCTGGGTTTCGGTGAGCTGTCCTGATCTTTTGTCACGCTAGCGCAGGTTTGATCAGACATAAATGTTTCTCCGGGATGGATAACGGCAATGTGTTTTAAGGCGCGTCTGCCCATAAGAAGCGGGTAAGTAAAGTTTTCCCGGTCTACAAGGCTAACTTCTATCTCCCGCTCCATGCCGGCAATACAGATTTCAATGTTGACCGTTGGGCGGACCTCATTTTCCCCTTCGTGCTGCACAATACCGATGGTGCGCTCTCGTTCGCGAACCAGTACGGTCTCTTTACCTGTTGCAGGGTTTTCTACCGCAAAGCGTACCCAGCGTTTTCCATACTGTCTGAACGCCTTAATGACGCGAGCATCCAGGGAGGAGGTTTTGGCACCTGAATCAAGTTTTGCTTTCAGGGGAAAGTCTGGTTCGATGAGATAAGCCTTCTCTACCCAGCCGAGAGTTCTTAGGGGCTCTTTGTGATCCTTCTCGCCGCTTTCAGCAGCAATGGCGGCCGCACTGGCACTCATGGCTAAAGTAATCAGCAAGTTTCGAGCTGTTGCTTTCATATAGTTTCCCTCTACTTCGTTTCACGGGTAAGCGTGGATTCACCTTAAGGAATTACCTATTGAAGAACAAAGTGTTCCTATTTAAAGGGTGAGTCGGTACCGAAAGTGTAAATTGAACCGAGAGAAAGAGTTGAGCAGTTAACATTCCCTGTGGAGGGGATGGAACTACTGCGGTGGTTGGTGTCTAGATGTAGCGGTTGGTGTCTAGATGTAGCGGTTGGTATCTGGATAATGCAACTGCAAGCTAAACCGATGGCTTACCAGCTGATGATGGGGGAATGCTTTGCGCAAAGGTCTACAAAGCCAGGGTAGTCAATAGTTTGAAAGCTGCTGCCATGTGGAGGCTCAATGCCTTTCTGTTCAAGGTGTTCAATCAGTATATAGACCGTGGGCAGATTAATATGTACTTTTGACTCATCCAAAATGGCTTCTACGGCGTCTTCTATCAAAATCAGCGGATCGCTATCCAGTTTCGCCTCCAGGCATTTGCTCAAGCTGTCACCTTGCTGAGGGCTTTGGTTGACGATGTGTAAAGTCACGGGAAAGTTTCCTCTAAAAGTGAAGCACAGTGGCTTGCTGAGAGAGTAGAGTGCCGACGTCTTGTTGGTCCAGGGGGGTAACCGCTATTGTCAGCTTTTCTGCGTCGAGGTCTGATTGAGTTAAAGCATCTTGCGCAACATACACATTTTCTATGCCATAAAGTGCCAGATCCTGAAGCGCATCAGTTGGTTTCTCGTTGTTGGCCGCTTGTTGATTCGCCGTGTGAGCAGCTGAATGCGCAGAACTGGTGGGCTCAAGATGTCTGATTGCGCTCCCAGTGAATAAGAGGCTGACTTCGAGCCCAAATACAGCGCTGGTTAGGGCTGCATCCAGACTTTCTTTTATGATCGAGTGTTCGGAATCAATCAGTAGCAAAAGTTTCATGGTCGACGGTGGCCCACTGGATTAGCGAAAAGTGATGGTTCGATCACTGCTTGCGATTGCGTCTACCAGCTGTCCAAGTCCGGATAGTTGAAAACCTTCCCTAATACCAATTATGTCCGTTTGGGTGAGCCTGGATCCATCTTTTGAAGCTGACTCTACTTTAACCTCACTGGCGATCTTTCGTTCCAGAGCTGCCGTCACGCAGACAACTAGATCTAGCCCATGTTCTTGAGCCAGTGCACTCCATCGTTGACTGACGCTTTTTTGACTGACGCTTTCGCAGTCATCGGTCTTTAGCAGGGTGGATGAATCATTAGCGGCGTGGTAGACGCCATCGCCGTAAAAAAACACCCTGTACAGTTCGTGCCCCTGATGTATCAACGTCTGTGCAAAGTCTATAGCGGTGTGAAACGGACTCTGTTCCGCAGGGGAGTTGTATACAATTAACGAAAACTTCATGGGATCTGGAGAACTCGACCTTGTTTAGGGATGCGTGTTGGGTAATGGCAGTTGATAGGTGGATATTATCAGCAATATGCAAGAAGAGGGCGATAGGGTTGCTAGCTTGTTGGTCGTTGATGCCGACTTTTACATACTTTTGAAAAACAGATAGGCATAAAACAGATAGGCATAAAAAAGCCCCTTACGGGGCTTTTACTATCTTTTACAAGATCAACTTAGTCGTTGCTGGTTGCGCCAATCAGGTGAAGCAGGCTGACAAACAAGTTGTAAATGTTCAGGTACAGAGACACGGTTGCCATCACGTAGTTGGTTTCGCCACCGTTAATGATACGGCTTGTGTCATACAGGATGAAACCAGACATCAGGAAGACAATCGCAGCACTCAAGGCAAGGTGAACACCAGCGATATTAACACCGAAGAAACCTGCAACCATCATGGCCAGAGCACACAAAACCACAACGATCAGACCAGTAACCAAAAAGCCGCGCATGAAGCTGAAGTCTTTTTTGGTGGTCAGTACGTAGCCAGACAAACCGAAGAATACCAGGGCTGTGCCTGCAAGGGCTTGCATAACGATCTGTGAGCCGTTTGACATGGCCAGGTAGTGATTGATGGTCGGTCCTAAAGAAGCACCCAGAAGAGCTGTGAAGCCGAATACAACGTAGATGCCGCTACTGGAGTTGGCGACTTTAGGAAGTACAAACCAAACCAGAGCAATAGCTGCCAGGTTCATCATCAGGGCAATGCCTTGACCCAGACCTACCGCCATTGAGATACCGCAGGCCACGGCGCTCACGCCCATGGTCATGGCGAGTAGCATGTAAGTGTTTTTCAAGACCTTGTTACTCGAGAGGCTGGACTGTGTCCGCGTCTGTGTGTTGTAGATCTCTTGCATGGTCAATCTCCGTTGAAGATAAGTTCCAGAAAGTTAGGTTAATAATACAAAGGGTGTGGCCAAAATCAAGAGACTTAACACAACTATGCGAAATCATTAAGTATCTGATTTTTAATAAAAAAGAATGAGTAGCCTTGGTGAGGCTAAAGATTGTATCTGGAGGAGAGTAGATGGCGGTGGGGCAGGGATTCGAACCCTGGGAGCTGTTACACTCAACGGTTTTCAAGACCGCCGCTTTCGACCACTCAGCCACCCCACCGGAACGAAGCGAATTATACAGAGGTTTAACCTTACGGCAACCCGCTAACCCATTATTTTTTAAGGAAAAGGGATCTTTTTTGGAAAACCTGAACTTGTTTGGAGGGAGCAATGGTTAAGTGCAGATTAGGGAGTCATCAAGACGAGGAAATAAGAGTCAAACTGGTTGTTTTGGATGCACTCAAGAAGCGCGTAGCAAGAATAGGGGTTAGCTAAAGAAAAAAGCCCCTGGCAGAGCAGGGGCTTTTCTGGGGATCACATTGTGTGTGATCTGGAGCCGGTTCGCAGCGGTTTAGCCGCAACGAACCGAAGTCAATTAACCGCGCTTGTGACGAGGGTCATTGGCTGGACGCTCTAGAGGGCGTGGGTTGTGAGCAATTTCTGCCGCTTTGGATGTGTCCAGCGGTGCGCTCAGAGCCACGTTAATGGTTTTGCTGCCGATCTCCAGGTTAACGACCGGACGTGGGTTTAGTCGTGGATCGTTGCTGGGACGGCTGTAAGTCGCAGTCTTGGGCTTTGCGATTTCGGGTTCTTTCTCCGCGGAAGCTTGGACGTCTTCAGCAGGAGCTTTTTCCACAGGAGCCTTAGCTGCGGGTTCTGCTGCGATTGGCTTCTGCTGCTCAGCAGGTTTCGCCTGGCTGTCGCTTTCAGGTTGTACTGAGGCTGCAGGTGACGTTTCCGCTGGCTTTTCGGCTTCGGCTGCTTGCGGCTTTTCCACTGGCTGGTCCGTTGCCGGGGCTTGAGCGGGTTGCTCGCGCGTTACAGCGGCTTGAGCCTTGGCAGCGGGAGCTTCTTTGCCTGCTGAAGGTTGTTCCTTCTTGGCTGGAGATTCACTCTTGGCAGAAGGTTCGGTTTTAGCTGAAGGCTTGCTGTCGGCTGAAGGCTTGTTATCGGCTGAAGGCTTGTTATCGGCTGAAGGCTCTTTATTAGCTGAAGGCTCATTGCTAATTGAAGGCTCACTACTGGCTGAAGGCTCTTTCACCTGCTCTTTGCGTGGTGCGGGTTTGTTGTCACCGTCGGCCTGTGCAGCTGGCTTCTCGCTGAACTGAAAGCGTTCCTGTGCAGGAGCTTGTTCTGCAGTTTTAGGAGCCTTTTCAGCTGGCTGTGCCTGTTCCTGTTGGTCTTGCGCTTTGCTTTCAGGTTTAGGTCTGCGAGCTTTGGAGGCGGCTTTTTGTTGCTTGTCAGCATCAATAGCGTCTCCAACCTGCTGATTCAGAGCTTCAACTTCCTGCTTTTCAGGAGATTGATCTTCTGATGTTGAGTTCTCAGCGTTATCGCGACGACCGCGACGGCGAGGTTGTGGCTTGCCGCGTTTGTTAGCAGGACGCTTCGAAGGACGATCGGTGTTGTCGTTTTCAGGCGTTTCTGCCTGCTGCTCTTGTGGCGCCTGTTGTGCGTCAGTCGGCTTGTCAGTTTTTGGTTTGCGGCGACGGTTAGGGCGTTCACGTTGCTGCTCACCTTGCGGCTGATCATCCTGCTGTTTATTGCGGCGATTGTCGTTGTTGCGTTTTTCGTTACCGCGAGCTTCGTTGCGATTGCCGTCACGATTTTCAGAACGACGGTCATTGCGACGATTATCGCCACGGTTGCCTTGCTCGTCACGATCATCACGGTTGTTGCGATTATTGTTACGATCATCGCGGTTGTTGTTGCGGTCATCACGATTATTGTTGCGACGATTGCGGTTGCCGCCGCCGCGACGGTTGCGCTGGTTGCGATTACGCTGCTGTTGCTCTCGTTTTTGGCGTCTTTCCTCTTCTTCTTTTTCGCGAGCCTTGGCTTCAGGATCGCCAAACAGAGCGTGGATGATGCGCGTGATCAAGCTGACAGGCTTTGGCTCTTCTTTCTCAACAGGTTTCGGAGCAGGGGCCATGTCAGTCGGCTGTAATTGCTGGACAGCAGGTTTTGGTGGTGGCGGAACATCTGCTTTTGGCTTCAGATCGTCTTCTGAGTGGTCTTCAGGTGCGGCGACAATCTTGTAGCTGGTTTCAGCGGCGGCTTCGTCATCACGCAGGCGATGAACCTCGAAGTGAGGTGTCATCATGTGCTCGTTAGGTACGATCAGAACACGAGTGTCGTTGCGGGTTTCAATGCCGGAGATGGTCTTGCGTTTCTCGTTCAGCAGATACGTAGCCACGGAGACGGGAGTAATAGCCCGAATTTCGGCACTGCGCTCTTTTTGAGCCTCTTCTTCAACCAGGCGAAGAATCGACAGGGCAATAGATTTGGTGCTACGGATTGTTCCTTGGCCGCTACAGCGTGGGCACACCTTGGATGTGGTTTCACCCAGTGATGGACGCAGACGTTGACGGGACATTTCCAGCAGGCCAAAGCGTGAAATACGGCCAACCTGGACGCGTGCGCGGTCCATGGACAGGGCGTCACGCATGCGGTTTTCCACTTCGCGCTGATTGCGGACAGGCTGCATATCAATGAAGTCGATAACCACCAGGCCACCCATGTCGCGCAGGCGCAGCTGACGAGCGATCTCGTCGGCGGCTTCCAGGTTGGTGCGCAGGGCGGTTTCCTCGATGTCGCTACCTTTTGTGGCGCGAGCCGAGTTGATGTCGATAGAAATCAGAGCTTCGGTGACATCAATTACGATAGAGCCACCGGAAGGCAGTTTCACTTCGCGCTCGTAAGCGGTTTCGATCTGACTTTCGATCTGGTAGCGGTTAAATAACGGGGTATCGTCTTCGTAGAGTTTTACCTTGTTGCCACTGCCGGGCATCATCTGTGCGATCAGTGCTTGCACCAGATCGTAAGATTCTTTGCGGTCAACGATGATTTCACCGATGTCGAGACGCAAATAGTCGCGAATGGCGCGGTACAGCACGTTACTTTCCTGGAACAGGAAGTTCGGTGCAGGAGCGTCGTCTGCTGCAGTTTGGATGGAGGTCCAAAGTTTCAGCAGATTATCCAGATCCCATTGTAACTCTTCGGCACTGCGGCCAACGCCAGCAGTACGAACGATGACACCCCTGCCAGAAGGCACTTCGATCT
>NZ_CBFIHX010000076.1:0-17566 GCF_965662505.1 Pseudomaricurvus sp.
TGGCGCTGGAAGGCCTGGAATCCTACGATCCTCCCCATAACGGTGATTTACGTAAGGTCGAGTCTCTTGATGCTGAGTTTGTCTACGTTAAATCTATTCAGGGATGGGTGGAGCTGGCGGTTTAAACGGAGACCGTCAGCATTGAAATCTATAAGGATCACCTCAAGCGTCAACACGCCTGAGCCTACTCGTCACCCTTAGCCAAGTTCGTCACATATTGGCAACAATTGAGTTCTACTCCTATATTGGATAGACCCTTTACGGGACAGGATCACCATCAAGACTGGCGATCCCCTACATTTTAAGGAGAAATCTATGAACTTAAGGCGGGTCTTTTTAGCTTTCACCCTGATATCAGGGTTTGTGATGAGTCAGTTCGCAATGGCTGACAGCACTTCCAACAAATGGCGTGTGGAATTCGATGGTTCTGCGGATTCTGACGGCGTCATCACCCTGCGCCTTTCCCCCAAAGGTGGGATGCCGTTTGATGTCACAACCACGATCACCGACGGCACCAGTGAAAACAAGGTTGCCAAAACTGTGGTCGAATCATTGAAAAGCCAACTGCCAAAAGACGGGTATTCCGTCGAGCGTGACGATTGGGAAGATGTGTTGATTAAGAAAAAATCAGGTGCAGCGGATTTCGGCCTGGAAGTGGTTTCGAATACGGTCAAGAACGTGGATATTGATCTTGATAAAGAATAACGGCTTCCGCTAGGAAGTCAGGCATTCTTATAGCTGAGTTTATTTTTAACGCAAGTATGGGTTTGTCTCTAATGTAAAAAAGCCCCCGTCGGGATAATCCGGCGGGGGCTTTTTATTAAGGAAGCCTGCTGCTTATTTTACCAGCTCAATATCGCCCGGCCTCCAGGTCTTGTTAAACCATGCCTCGGTGGGGCTATATAAACGTAAGAGAGAGAACCACCCCTTGCCAGGAATCGTCTGAGTCCAGTTCGCTTCTTTGCCTGCAGGGGCTTTCGGCCCGAAATAGAGATCGATGGAGCCATCTTTGTTGGCGATCAGCTTATCACGCTGACTTTGCTTGCTAGGGAAGGTTTGATCAGTCTGAAGCTCTGATCGGGTTTGGGGGTCATAGACAACCACCGACCAGAATTTCAGGGCTGGCGCATCTTTGGGGATGTTCAGCTTATACGTCTTACTGCCATCCAGATGATTACCGTCGGAGTCGAGATAACCCCAGGCATATTGTGAGCCAGCACCAACGATTTCCATTGCCATCGCTGGCGTGTTCACTGTTGCCAAGTAGTAGAAGTGGGTTCGTGCATCCAGATTGCGTCCCCCCATACCTTCATCTTTGAGGAATTGATAGTTGTTGCCAACGTACCCTTTCTTCCAGTAGCTGCCTTTATAGAGGAACTCTTCCTGATTGCGCTCATCCCAAAGTAGAGAGCGTGCGGTTGCATTGGCTACCGCCACCGATTCGGTGAGGATCTTCTTCATACGAGTATTCGGTGCAAACGGCCTACCCTTTTGGATACCGATGGAAGCAAACAATCCGCGCAACTCGGGGTCAAGCATCTCGATGGGTTCGCGTTCAATCACGGTGTGAAGCTCTTCGTAAAATTCGTAATCGTTAGCGTGAACCGTGTTAAACGCTTTGCCGGAGGCACTGATAAACTCCATCTTCGGTGGATTGTCTTTTCTGGAAAGGGGATAAATTTTCAGGCCCTCGCGCCACATCTTCGCTGCTGTATCCGGTTTGCCGTCAATAAGGAAACCTCGCAAGGCGAGCCAGTTAACATAGCTTGTGGATTTGGCAACAAAGTATGTTTCGCCGTCGATGACTTGTGATTTGCCACCGATGGGGCCTTCGAGATCGCCCTTGTAGTCAGGTGGTAAGATCAGATACATGCCGCCCTTACCTTTATCTGGGCCCGGCGCGCCCATGTCGACGACAAAGCGGAAGTAGGCGTCATTAACAGTTCCCGGGCCGGCGCCGGCTGGAATCTCAACCACGGTAGGGCCATCTTTTTTAAGATCGAGAAAAGGAATTGCGTACACCGTGCTGGTGTTGCCCGTAAGGAACAGTGGCGTGCTGTCTAACAACTTGTCGAAGTACACAACTTGATGCGAATTGGTTGCGCCAAGGGATGCCGACCCCAGCCGCAATCCTTCAACAGAGGCGGCAGGTATCCCATTCAGAAAAGCCTCCACACCACGCAGGAAATCGAGGTTATCGTAGACTAACGCTGAAGTCTCTTTGGTAGGAATACCGTCGAAGAATTTCAGCGTGCCGATTCGGGTTTCTACCGTGTCCGGTGTCATGATTGCCTCCGGGATCTTGGTATTAAACCCCGGTGTGGGTTCTTCGGCTAAAGACGAGTTGGCTGTTACGATAAGTGCTAATGAACCCAAGATCGTACTAATTCGATGTCTAGCTATAGTAGATTTCACGATGCGTTTTCCTTTAGAGACCCTTCGGGCCGGAACGAGCTTGATGTAATTATTAGTGGTTTACCCAATGGGTTCACCCGGATCAGGATCTTCGAATCGTGGAAGCCCAAAATACTGGGGAGGGGGGAGTCCATGTCATTATTAGCGGCCTAATTCCGTTACTCCAATATTAGTACCCAATTACCATTTAGTAGAGAAAATAACGGCCCCACGACGGAGATATCTAGCTCTTAACTCGTCAAACTATATCGACATGAACCAATACAACGAAAAACGCGACAACCTGCCTTAGATTCATACAAATAATTAGGACACTTGTAGGGGAAATGTATACCTCAGCCCCTAAAAAAACCATCCATGATGAAGGAATAGCCAGGCATTAGTGGTGGCATTGACGACCAGGCAATTGAAGGTCGACTTTTGACGCTGTTAGATTTATTGAGGGCTGAGTTAATTACGGTCTGGGTTTATGAATGGTTGGTGTAGGTGAGATTTAGCTTGAAAGTCCCCGGCGGAAAAGTCCGACGGGGCTTTTGTTGGGTAGGTATTCGTATCGTTAAATACACTTCTTGGCTTTAACTGCCCTTGCTCTCAACGTACTTCTTGAAGTTACTGAGAATACTGAGCCAACCTTGTTTTTGCTGCTCTGCAGAGTTCTCATCTTCGGCTTCAAAGGTTTCGATGACCTTAACAGCGTTTTGTGTTTCCAGAAATTGCACCTCAACATTACGATCATCTCCAAGCGTATAGAGAATTGATCTGCAATGATTTATTTCTGTGAACTCACCTTCAAAATCAAAACCCATTGATCCGTCTTTGGCTTCCATTCGGTAGTTAAATCTACCGCCCACCTCAAGATTCAACTCTGCTCTTGGGCAACACCACTCATCAAGAGCAAAGTTCCAACAGGTAATGTCTTCAGGCGTCACCCAGGCATCCCAAACCGTGTTCAGAGGCGCATCCACTTCAATTTCGATTGAAATCTTCATATTCACTCCCAGTAAAGTTTCTAAAGAAAGCAATAAATCTCTCAGATTATTGCCTCAACAACCAGTCGAATAGGGCGGCTTAAAATCGACAACGTTGCAAGATAATCCAGAAAAATCTAAATCGACCGACTATATCTATTCGGTCACTGTGTATACAGATAAACGGCTGCCAAATTAGCGTATAAGCAGCCCACAGGAGGCGAGTTTTCCCCGAAACGTTTTAAACTTACGCTTTTAGCCGAAGTAAAACTATGGAAAATACGAGAACCCATAAAGCTTGAGAGCCATAGCTTACTCGCTGATATAGACCAAAAGCCTCTCCTGATTCTACTGCACCGGCCATAAGAGGTAATAGCGCTATAGAAAAAATTGAACATACCAGAGAAAACCAACCAAACCATCTAACCCCCAAACAGCGAGCAGATATAAATACCCACATTAAACTTGATAATAAGAGGCTGACAAATAGTATTAAACCAGAAATATTATGTATGTTTTGTTCTGTTGATGGTGACTCTAGAGCACAACCTACATCACATGAAAAAAAACCTGCCGCAAAACTACTTAACCCATGTATAACAACCAAAACACCTGAAGCACGAGCCAACCTTGAAGTAGAGAAAGTTTTGATGATGCCAAAACCAAAAATAATAAATAATACGCCCAATGGATAGTTATTAATAACCGGAGAAAGTATATGGGTCGGTGATCCTTTGGCTCCAAGCTCGCTCATTGCTTGATTGTAGTGACTGTATTCAGGGTAAAAGCTTCCCGAAATTATTACGCCAAGAAGCAGCCAAATTGGAGCCAATATTCCCGAGAAATAATACCAACGATTTACACTTTCACTCATAACGACGACTCCTTGTGACAGCCAGATCGGAAAAAGGGGAAACCAGATATAGTCTAGTCCGTCCTAGACTGCCTTTTTCAGCGGGCGAAATGTGTATGATTAATGCAATCCTACACCTATTACTCTAATCGCTGAGTCTATGACAGCTAAATGAAGAGACCCCATAAACTCGCCATTAACGGCTGTACTTCCAAACCTCCAAACCACAACAACCTCATTTTCTCTTCGAAGGATAGAAAGAAACTGCTTTTCTTTTTGTATCGATACTAAAACTGGGTTATTTTCCCACTGATTCAGAATATCTTTTTTATGTTCAGGATCAGATCGATCATCCTCAGTAAAAAATTGGGAATAACTAACCCAATCTTTCGCTCTACAGCCTTCGACGATTTCATCCCACATAGATTCTGCTATTTTAAGAATTTCAGAATCGGATTTTTCTTCTATTTTCATATTATTCACTTCCCTGTTTTATTGACAGATGTTTGACATACATATCACACCTTATAAAAGAGTCGCTCCGACAGATGCATTCATACGAGTGCAATGTAGCGATTTTTGAGGGTTTTGTTATGTATTATCTCACTCAGAAAACAGTATCTTGTTTGAAAATGGATCAATGACCGTAAAACAACGGCCACCCCATGGAGCCTGATCAATTGAGGGTTTGCAGTATCGGTAAGGCCGTGAAGCTATTTCTTGGAACAACGTATCAAGATCACTCACCTTTACAAAGTTTTTACTGCCGGGAGAACAATCACCAGAGTGCTCACTGAGATGAAAAACAAGACCACCCTTTGATACCTGCATGTATATAGGGTAATTGGTTTCAAATCGGTGCTCCCAATCTAAGCTCATGCCTAAAAAGTCCAAATAGAATTCTTTGGCTTTATCTTCATCGAAGATTCTAATGATGGGTATAGTTTGAAAATTCATACTCGATACTCGATTTACGCATAAGAGCTTAATCAGCGGCCTAATGTCGTGAATCGAAACTAAGCAACTGATCTTAATGTAGAAGAGATAAAGACGACTTTTAGGCGGAAAACATCCCTATATCTCAAATTTTTAAACACCATCTACATTAACTATTTCCCATGAGAAATGCGATATTCTTCCGAAGATCCATATAAAAATCAGTATTTTCGATCAGCTCTAGTTTTCGCATCGCTGAACAGTAATAGCAGATGACTTGATGAATAGTCTATGCTGCTTATGAGACTTTCCCGGGGTGGCGGTTGATATACATCCCAGGGCAGTCAGGGATTAACCGTTAACCATCAGCGACAGGATTGCCATGAGCCTTGAAAACACCACCTACGATGAGCTGGAACCCGGCGCGTCGTTTGAACACCGCCGCGTCTGTACCCTTGATGATCTCTATGTGTTTGCCTCAGTCTCTGGCAATCACAACCCCATGCACTTGCCCGATAACGAGGGCGGAGATGATGACGACAATCAGCGCCCGGTCGCCTCAGGCATCTGGTGCAGCTCGCTGATTTCGGCGGTTCTGGGTAATTATCTGCCAGGCCCCGGCACGCTCTACCACAAGCAAAACCTGCAATTTGACGGTCGGGTCCACGCGGGTGACGAGGTAATCACCCGTGTGACCGTGAAAGAGAAACACCCGGATGGCACCGTCACACTGAGCACTGAAGTCCGTCAGTTGGAAACAGGCAACCGTATAGTTCATGGCGAAGCGGTGGTCATTGCTCCAACGGAGAAAATCTTCTACGACGACGGCAATCTGCCTGGGTTAGTCGTTCAGCGACATCGACATTTCAGTGCGCTCATCCGTCAGGCGGAGCCGCTGCCGCCCTTGTTAACCGCGGTTATCTGCCCTGAAGAAACCCAGTCTCTCGGTGGTGCCATCATGGCGGCCCATCACAACATCATCACCCCCATTCTGGTGGGTAACCGAGAGAAGATTCTGCAGGCGGCGGAAGAGCTGGCCGAAGACATTTCCGGCTTTGAACTGGTGGATGTGGATTCTGAAGACGCGGCTGCTAACGCCGGTGTGGATCTGGTGACCGCAGGCAGAGCCAAAGCGCTGATGAAAGGGCATCTGCATACGGATCATCTGTTGCGAGCTGCTCTGCGCAAAACCGGCGGACTGCGTCGCGGGCGTCGCTTTACTCACGTGTTTGTCATGGACGTGCCCGGCGTCGACAATCCATTGCTGGTCACCGATGCCGCCATCAATATCTCACCGGATCTGATGACGAAAGTGGACATCGTACAAAACGCCATCGATCTCGCCATCTCTATTGGTATCGAGTGCCCCAAAGTCGGCGTGCTGAGCGCGGTGGAATTGATCAATCCCGCCATTGCCTCATCGGTAGATGCCGCCTTGCTCTCCAAAATGGCCGAGCGCGGTCAGATCACAGGCGGCTTGGTCGATGGACCTCTGGCCATGGATAACGCAGTGGATCCGGGAGCCGCCGGAACCAAGGGCATTAAATCCATGGTGGCAGGGCACGCGGAAGTGCTGGTCGTGCCCGATCTGGACGCAGGCAATATGCTGGTGAAACAGCTGACGTTTATGGCCGGCGCCGAAGCCGCCGGGGTCGTGCTGGGTGCCGCCGTGCCGATTATCCTCACGTCGCGGGCGGATGATGCTATGTCACGTCTGGCCTCCTGTGCGGTGGCCGCAATTCATCATACCCGCATGGCGGGGGACGATCCGAAGGGCGCTGAAGCATGAGCGAACGTATTCTGACCCTCAACGCCGGCTCGTCTTCGGTGAAGTTTGCGCTTTACAGTCATGCCACCGAACCGGCGCTGATTGCGTCTGGCCAGGTGCAGAAACTGAACGATCAGGCGGGAGTATCCGCAACGCTTGCCGACGGGCAATCTCTTGTGGATCAGCGTCTGGCATTGGACACTCAACCTTTTCATCAGTGCGCTTTTAACACCATCTTCGAACAGATCGGGCAGCATTTACCAGAAGCAGAGGTCGTGGCGGTAGGGCATCGTGTAGTTCATGGGGGGCTGGAGTACGCTGCACCCACGGTGATTGATGAGAAGGTGTTGTCGGATCTGGACAGCCTGACGCCGTTTGCGCCCCTACACGAACCCCATAACATCGAGGGGATCCATGCGGCTCTCGCGGCCTTCCCCGGCACGCTTCAGGTTGCCTGCTTTGATACGGCTTTTCATCGACAACAATCGTACGTTAATGATGTGTTTGCCGTGCCGCGTCGATACTACGAGCAAGGGGTGCGCCGTTACGGTTTTCACGGTTTGAGTTACGACTACATCGCCAGCGAACTGGCTCGCCAATTACCGGACGTGGCCGGGGGACGTGTTGTGGTGGCGCATCTGGGCAGCGGCGCGTCCATGTGTGGCATGCGCAAAGGCGTATCGGTATCCACCACCATGGGCTTCAGTGCGCTGGACGGTTTACCCATGGGCACCCGCTGCGGTGAAATCGACCCCGGTGTGATTCTGTACATGCTTGACCATGAAGGTCTGTCTGCCGCCGAGATTTCGGACCTGCTCTATAAAGAATCTGGCTTGCTGGGAATTTCCGGAATATCCAGCGATATGCGAACACTGGAGTCGTCAGACAGCCTCGAAGCAAAGCAAGCCATCGACTACTTTGTGTATCGGGTTCGACGAGAATTGGGCGGGCTGACTGTCTCACTGGACGGATTGGACGCACTGGTATTTACCGGCGGTATCGGTGAGCACTCAGCGGGCATCAGAGAGAAGATCTGCGCCGGACTCGACTGGTTCGACCTGATGATTGATAGCGAGAAAAACGCCCGCAACGCATTCGATATCAGTGCGACAAACAGTCAGGTGAAGGTGTTGGTGATACCCACTAACGAGGAACTGGTCATCGCGCGAGCGGTGACCGAGTTGCAACGTCAATAACTCAAAGTCCCATTTTCTCAGGAGTAAGCCAGTTCCAGCTTGTCCACAAACGTCTGAAATTCCGCAGCGGGCAGATCGTTGATGCCTGCTGCCGCGGCACGTCCGCCTCCGGTGGCAAACTGACGGCACAAGTCCACGGCGCCGGTTTTGTTGTTGAGCGGTGCCCGCACACTGACCAGATAGTTGCCGTTTTCTTTTTCCGTCAGTACCGCGTGGGCGCGATCCGGGAACTGATTCGCCAGATCATTACCAAACACGCCGCTTACCCGACGAGCCCACTTTTCATTTGGCAGGATGAAGACCGCGCTGTTGTCGGTAGAAACTTCTGGCTGGCTGCTCTGAGCCAGATTCATATCCGTCTGGTAACCGGTTTCCAACTTCTTAAAGTCGGCATTGCCATCCTTGATAAAGTCCAACGGATTCTTGTACTGAGACAGCGTCTTAAACAACTTGGCGGGCTCAAAGTGAAGATCGCTGAGGTCTGAACCATAGCCGTTGTAGTTGATGTAAATACCCAGGTTCTCCAGCAACGATACGTCATCTTCAGACAGATCCAGTGAGTTGGCGAGAGCACCGGCACTCTTCTTCAGGTTATCACCGAAGGCACCCACCACCGCCCAGGCACAAAACGCACCTTTCAGATAGGTATTCATCAGAATGCTGGTACAGGTGTCCGACGCTTCATTAATGATGGTTTTGAGGTTGTCGTGCTGGGGAATATCACCGGGAAAGTGATGATCAATGTACAGAACTTCGGCGCCAGCTTCGAGTACGCGCTCCAAGTCGGTCCGGTTCTTGTCGAGAGAGACATCCAGCGTGGTGATCTGATCACCCGCTTTGGCGTCCACCTGCTTTAGCAAATCAATATCGCGCTTGACCCCAGTGATCAGGACAGAGTCTTTTGGCTCCTGATGTCTCAATTGCAAAAGTGCACAGATGCCATCCGCATCACCGTTAAATACATCGTACTGGGTCGTCATATCTGAACCTTTTAATCGATTTTGTAGATTGTATAAATGCTCACACACTATCCCAAAGTCCGTTTCCTGAAAATCAGGATATTAAGGAATTAAATATCGACAAAGACGATATGTCAGTGTCGGCCACTAACAGGGAAATGAGCACGTAAAGAGTCGATCTCCTTGAATCGTGAACCGAATCCGAGGTCGCTAAGCAGTTTGTGCTAAAATTTAGACCTATGCCGTAATCTTTTATCCAAGTTCCCTGCCAGGTCATTTCCAAATATGCGTATCTTCTCTTCCCTGCACCTGACGTTGAGTGTTTTCAGCTTCTGCCTGCGAACCCCGTTTTTATTACTTACCTTGATCTTGTGCACTTCAGCGGCTCACGCCATGACCTACCCGGTGCCTGCCGAAAGCGATCGGTTGGTCGGTGCGATACAAAGCATTGCAGCACGTGAAGAGGATACTTTGCTGGACATTGCGGTCGCTCACAAAGTCGGTCAGGACGAAATTGTCTTGGCCAACCCTCATGTCGATCGCTGGTTACCCGGCGACGGAACACCGGTCATCATTCCATCGAGCTTTATCCTGCCGGAGACACCCTACGAGGGCGTGGTGTTAAATTTGCCAGAAATGCGGTTGTACTATTACCCCAAGGTTCTCAAAGGGACCGCACAAGTCGTGCAAACATTCCCGGTGAGCATTGGCCGGAGAGAATGGTACACGCCGCAGGGCATCACCAAGGTGGTGAGCAAAGTCAAAAGCCCCGCCTGGTATCCGCCTGCTTCTATTCGCAAGGAACATGAGGAAAAGGGCGAGCCGCTACCGGCGATGGTGCCTGCCGGCCCTGACAATCCTCTGGGCGACTATGCGCTGATACTGGATATTCCGGGCTATCTGATTCACGGCACCAACAAGCCGTTTGGTATTGGTCTGCAAGTCTCCCATGGATGCATACGTATGTCCGCTGAAGATATCGAGCTGCTGTTTTCTCAGGTCGCATCTGGCACGGTAGTGAGGATGATTAATCAGCCCGTCAAAGTCGGCTGGCAAGGGGATACTCTGTATATGGAAGTTCACCCGGAGCTGGAAAGCACTCAGGACATCAAACACATGGATTTGGCCCGCCAGGCAAATAACGCCGTCGCCAAAGCACAGCACCATCGACAAACTCAGACAGGGCGCCAGATACGACTGGATAGAAAAGCCATAGAAGGAGCGATCCGCTCTCGCAGCGGCCTGCCGACAGCGATTGCCAAGCTGATGTAAGGCTAATGGAATAGTTTAAAAAGAATTAAAAAGAAAGGTCATTAGACAGACTGGGCGTTGAGACAAACCCTAAGTCAGATAAGAATGTAACGCGGGCGGGCGGACTGCACTAGACAGCCGCCGCCACTGGGGTTTCCCCCAAACTCGAACTGGTCGGTTTATTTGTACATAGACTTTTTGTACATGCGATCCAGTTTCTCGTTAGTGTCTTCCGCCGCTTGACGAGCTGCAGCCGCTTCATTCTTCGCTGCTGCGGCATCGCTGGCAGCGCGATTTGCGGTTTCAGTCGCCGCCTGGATATCCGCTTTCATACCATCAACTTCTTCCTTAGAGACCGAAGAAGCACAACCCGTCATCCCGGTTAAAGCGGTCAAGAACAATCCAGTGGTGGCAATTTTTAACAATGTATTCATGGTAGTGACTCCCTCTACGGAATTCATCAATGATTTAAAGTGGTTTTGCACCATCAGCATGACTTCTCAGTACTTATATGATCTCTACGTAAATGATCTCTACGTAAATGATCAGTACTTTGAGGTCAAAGTCGTGATTATCCCTATTAGACCGGAACGATTACCGCTCTAAAGCCTAAGAGGGGGACAATCTCATCGCAGAAGCGCGATGTTCGACTGATACTTCCTAGTGACTAAAGGAAGGATAGCAGGTCACGCCAAATACGCAGCCACAGGTGAAAAAAAAATGCTTTAAAGAGGGAGTTTTGCGCCACAAGGTGCTTAATCTGTTAACGAATACTGACTAATGTGCCAACTTCGATCATGCTCGCCAGCGACTCGATCTGTTCATTGGTGAGTGCAATACAGCCATCCGTCCAATTGAATAACCGATGCACTTTGGGATTACCCGCGCCAATACCGTGAATCCCGAAATAACCACCAAGGCCGGTGGTCTGTGGGGGTGGTAACTTTTTATGCCAGGCGTTATTCAGGGCTTCGTATTCTTCCTGACTGATTCGCCCATCAGACACAGCGGCATCTGCGTAGTCCATGGTGGGATAATCAAACCCCATAAACAGATGAAATTTGGAGCTGCCACGAATCGCGGTAATGGTGAAGTCGCCCAGCGGGGTCTTTTCATCGAGAGTGCGCTTGTCGCGACTGGCTCCAGTCCCATTGCTGCCAATGGCGATATTCTTCACCTCATACAAGACTTGATCGCCCTGCAGCAATCTCAAGGTTTGCTCCTGGGTATCCACCAGCAGTCTTTTTTGCAGCACTTTATATTTCTGGTGCTTGCCTTGCTGAATGTCTTGCTGAAGCGTGTCTTGAAAATAGCTGTCAGGCTCGCTTTCCAGCAATGCTAAACGACCATCCCCAGAGGTTGCAGCCCAAAGGCCGGGGGAAATAAAGAGCATGGCTAAGGCCCCAATGGCAAACCAGCCAGAGAGAGAGCGTAAATACATCATATTTGGGCAAACAACTTGAAGTTTATCGGTCTAATTTGCTGATAATCCTGCCATTAAAGCAGGACGGATGCACCACTCGAAAAACAGGAAAAGTTGAATCAGCCGCCGTTTGCCTTTCGTGCGTTATGGTTTTTTTTTATACAGCGGGAAGTTGGGACTAACCCGCAGGGTTAGCCCGAAAATAGCAAAAGGTTCGTTTCACCCAGCGCCCGGTTTATAGGCTGTTTTGGCCCGTAATCACCTAGCCTGGGATGGATCTCAGGCTGCATTCTCTAAATAGGATAAATTTCAGCCAGCTTTTGCATCATCTGCCATTGAATGTGGGTTTGCGCTTTTCAAAAAATGCACGGGTTCCCTCAACAAAATCTTCACTGCGAATCGCGGTATTCTGAAGCACCGCTTCTTTATCAAGGCAATAGTCCAGATCTTCGGAGGCGGCGGCGTGGAGCACTTCTTTCGCAAGCCTCAACGTCAAGGGTGCCTGTTCAGCAAGCTGGGAAGCCCACTTTTTGGCCTCTTCCTGTAATTGATCTGCTGGCACAACCCGATTCGTGATCCCCGCCTCAAGGCATTGCTCAGCCGTCAACCGCTGAGAAAAGGCAATCATTTCATACGCTTTTTTGGATCCCAGGGCAGTTTGCAGAAATTTGTGGGTTCCGCCATCGGGAATCAAGCTGATCGCCCCAAAGGCAGAATACAGAAACGCATCCTCTGCCATTACCATCAGATCACAAGCCATTGCCAGAGCACCGCCGATACCCGCTGCCGCACCATTCACCACACTGATCACCGGTTTGGGGGCATTGATGATCGATTTGATCATTGGATTGTATTCAGTTCGGAGCTTTTGTGTGACAAAGCCATCCTGGTCATCACCCGGTAACTTTTCTGTCAGATCCGCCCCCGCACAAAACCCTTTACCATTGCCTGCCAGCAAGATGACTTTCACTTCCTGATCTTCACCCGCCTGTTGCACTGCAGCTGTGATCTCCCAACGCAGCCCCTGATTCAGAGAGTTTCGCACTTCCGGCCGATTCAACGTAATGACCGCAAGAGGGCCTGTTCTCTCGTAGGTCAGAAATTGAAAATCCTTCATAGTGACTCCTGTAGTTATGTAGTTATTTAGTCGTAAGCAGTGCAATAACAGATAGGCAATCAGGCAATGCGTTTGGAAACAGCATCTTGCACCAGAATAAAATTCTGTCTGTACCAATTGGCCTGATGGCCGACTGCAGAGGATTTACTGTAGTTTGGAAGCAGAGGAGATTGATAATACTGAACTGAAGAGCCAGTTCGGAGGGATGGAGTTGGCTTTCTGGTCAACGCCAGTTCGCTAGTTGGTCAACGCAAGAGAGCCGATTGAACAAATTCCCTGCTCAATCGGTTCTCCGAAGTCTGTACTTTTAGTCGTGGCCTTAGGTTGTGCCTTTAGGATCTTAACCCTAAATCACTCTGACGGTTTCACGAGATCATCAAATAATTCCTGATCGGCGAATCCGTCGGCTTGTTGATTCTTGCTCTTCTGATAGTCACGAATCGCACTGGTTGTTTGTGGGCCGGGTTGTCCGTCAATCTTTCCGGGTTCGAAGCCTTCGCTGGTTAACGCAGTTTGAATCTGAACAATCTGATCGCTGGTTAAGGCAGAGACGTCAGGAAACGATTGCTGCAGGCGCCCGGCTCCGTTAATCCGATCCGCCAGCACCCCCACGGATAACGCATAAAACTGTGAGCGATTCCATTTCATAATGATGTCGAAGTTGTCGTACACCAAAAACTTTGGCCCATCAGCTCCGACAGGAACCAGCAACGCCGCTTCAACGTCAGCGTCGGGCAGAGGACTGCCATCATTCTGCGTCACACCCAGCTCCTGCCACGCCTGCAATGGCTGGGGATTTTGCGTACCAGACACTTCGTAGGGGAAATCTTCAGGCAACTGAACTTCGCGCCCCCATCGCAGTCCCGGTTTCCAACCCAGCTGCTGTAGAAAAAAGGCAGCTGACCTTAATGCGTCTTTTTCGCTACCCCACAAGTCAACCCGCTGATCATTATCGCCATCGACGCCGAACTTCAAATACACCGAAGGCAAAAACTGCGTTTGGCCAATCGCTCCCGCCCAGGAACCCTGCATGTCGGAGACGGAGAACTTATAACGATCCATTAACTCCAGTGCAGAAAACAACTCACTGGTAAAAAACTGACTGCGGCGTGTATCGCAAGACAAGGTGGCCAGCGTATCAAGAATGGCGATTTTACCAATGTGGCGCCCAAAGTTGCTTTCCATACCCCAAAAGGACACCAGATACTGCCCAGGGATACCGTATTCACGAGTCAACTCCGCCAAAAATTCACGGTGTTTGGCCAGCAAACTACGTCCTTTCTGGATGCGGTAGCTGTTCACCCGATTGTCGTAATACCCGGCGAACGTTTGCACGAACTCCGGTTGATTGCGATCGTATGTGATGGTTTTCTTCAGCGGTTTGACAGTGCCCAAGGCAGCCACCAGATTATCAGGCAGACCCTTTTCCCTGGCCTCTCCCTGTAAACGCTGGATGCATTGGGGAAACGTCTCTTCACCTGCAAGATTCTTTTCAACAGTATCGCTTTTTTCAGCTGCCAAGGCCTCGCTTGCAAACAACGCTACCCACATCGCCAACAGGGTACGAGCACACCACGCTTTCTTTATCACAAACAAGAACTCCAAGTCTGATTACATCAGTCTTTGATTCTACCTGAGCGGAGTAAGTTCCTCTAATGGGAGATGCAAATTTATGATCGTGTCCTCAGTGATACACACTGTGTCAATGTGACGTTCCATCTGGGACACGGGCCTCAAATCGGAGGGATCCGCTCTAAACAATCAATCAGACGACAACTCTTCGCGCAAACAGGATCGAGAGCGTTCAAATGATTAAGATCAGTAAAGTTTTACTTCTCAAACTTCTACTGTCTCAGCATGGTCAGTAATGCCTTTCCAAATCGGTGATTCAAACAGTGAATTAAAATATTCAGCATTTTAAAACTGAATTGACCGTTGCTGGCCAGGGCCATGGCGCGTAGAGGCATATTCTCCATGACTTGCTTCACCACGCGAACCAATGACTCGTCTGAGTGATCAATGTTGCTTTGTTCCAGCATTTTCTGCTCAAAGCCACTGGCGATCTTTCTCCCCAGCCGGGTTTGTTTCATGTCACTCAGGGTCGAGTTGATAGTGAAAGGTTGAGAGGGCTCGACAGCGGGGATAGGCCTTCTCAGCATGCGGGTAAAAATCTCATCAGGTATGTTCTTGGCGTCTGCAACCAAGGCCTGAAAAAAGTCGGTTTCCGGATCAGACTGCTTTGCCGTACTGTGCTGCGAAGCATCCTCAATCGTGACCACTTGAGACAGATGAATATCCCGACTGGAACTGCCTATCTCAACACGATAGTCTCCGGGGTTTTTCCGCCAGCGTTGGCTATCCACGTCATAGTAGTCAAAGGCGTGAGGGTCGAGTGTGATATCAACCGTAAGCTGCCATCCGGCTGCCACCTTAATCTTGGCGTAGCCCGCCAATTGCTGTTTGGGACGGTGCACATAAGACTGATCGCAGCTCACATACACCTGAACGATTTCTTCACCGTCGCGCTCACTTTCATTTTGTATGGTCACTTGGACACGTAAGGGTTCTTGTTGCGGGTCGCCTTGCAGTTCAAAATCCTGATATATGAAACTGCTGTAACTCAGGCCGAAGCCAAACGGAAATTGAACCGCTTTGTTGACTGTATTGAAATAACGGTAGCCCACGTACAAACCTTCACGATACTGCACCTGACGCTTATCACCCGGAAAATGTACGTCCGATAGCACATCACTTTGTTTGAGGGGAAAGGTTTCGGCCAGTTTTCCAGAAGGGTTGGCGGTACCCGTTAACAGGTCGGCGATAGCGCCACCAGACGCCTGGCCAGTGAGGTAAGCCTCTAACAGGGCGTCCACGTTATCGAGCCAATCCATTGCAACCGGCGCACCATTGCTCAGAACCACAACCGTCGGAGTGCCAGTAGCCGCCACCGCTTTAATCAAACGCTGATGTTGCTCCGGCAGCGACAGGCCAGTACGGTCGGACGCCTCAGCTTCGAATATCTCGGGCAGCCCGGCAAAAACCACAGCCACATCCGCGGCTTGAGCGACGGCAATCGCTTCATCGATCAAACCGTTGTCATCCGATGAAGACACCGGACAATAACCCGCCGCGAAACAAACGTCGGTCCCCGGATGCTGCTGAGCCCACAGAGTCAGTTCACCAAATGCGACCTCACAACGAGTGGATTTCACCTTCGAACTACCACTACCCTGAACGCGAGGTTGTTTCGCAAACTCACCGATAACTGCCAAACGTTGACCTGATCTCAGCGGCAACACCTGGTTGTTGTTTTTCAATAGAACGGCAGATCGACAGGCGGCACTGCGAGCCAGCTGATGATGAGCGTCAAAGTCGACCGGTGAGCTCAAAGCCGGGCGCTGCAGAGCTTGTAAATGCAGCCTGACGATACGAGTGGCAACTTGATCCAGAGTGTCAGTCGACAAATCACCTTGCTGAATGGCTTCTATTATTTGCTGATCGGTTTGACCGCCATTACCGGGCATTTCCAAGTCCATACCGGCGCGGATCGCATCGACCCGATGGTTGCATCCCATCCAGTCCGACATCACCAATCCCTGAAATCCCCAATCGTCGCGTAACACTTGGGTTAACAACCAGTGGTTATCGCTGCAATAGGCACCATTCAATCGATTGTAAGCCGACATCACCGTCCACGGCTGCGAGTGGTCAATAGCGATCTCAAAGCCTCGCAGGTAAATCTCTCGCAGACTGCGCTCATCCACCACCGCGTCCACAATCATGCGGTTGGTTTCCTGATTGTTCACAGCAAAATGCTTAAGACAGGAACCAACCCCCTGAGACTGCACGCCCCGGATCATGCCAGCAGCCAGCTGACCGGTGAGCAGAGGATCTTCGGAGAAATACTCAAAGTTGCGGCCGCACAAGGGATGGCGCTTGATGTTGATGCCGGGCCCCAGCAGGACAGCTACGTCTTCAGCCACGCACTCTTTACCGAGAGCCACTCCCACAGATTCCAACAGTGACACATCCCAGGAACTGGCCAGTGCCGAGGCCGTGGGGAAGCAGGTTGCTGGCACGCTGTCATTGAGACCCAAATGGTCACTATCTCCCCCTTGTTTACGCAATCCGTGAGGCCCGTCGGTGACCATAATGGCCTGCAAGCCAAATCGGGAGACGGCTTTCAACTGCCAGAAGTTCTCGCCGGAACAGACGCTGGCCTTTTCCTCCAGTGTCATCTGCGCCACCAGCTCTGTGGCTTTTGCGGTTAAAGGTTCTGATGTTTCGGAGAGGTTGTGTGTCTGTGTCCGCGTCTGAGTCTGTGCCTGAGCCATAGGGGAATCCGCTGTTTTCTCTAAATGCCATAAACGTTTTATTTCATAGACTTTAGGGAAGATGACACGCCTTGAGAATGGACAAAACACATAAAACATGGATGATTAGACTATCTTCAGATTCATAAGAGCCAATTAAACTCAATATTATGGATAATAACTCTGAAAAGGTTATTCATCAGGCCAAAGCGCTGTGGCGTTTACTGGCCGGAATCCCTCTGACGCAAGATCAGAAAACGGCTATCGGAAACTTTATCCCGCAAAGGGGGAGCTTGTCGTCGGTGGAGGGCATGCGCCTCTTACTGGAACGCCAACCACGAATGAAATCCCTCCGAAGACAGTGGGG
>NZ_CBFIHX010000077.1:0-17418 GCF_965662505.1 Pseudomaricurvus sp.
TTCTTTGGGAAATGGTGGTGGATACTGGCTTTGGTAATCCCCAGTTCACGAGACAAATCCTGATAGCTGAAGCTTTCAAACCCGTGGGTCTGTAACAGCTCCAGGGCGAGATCAAGAATCTGTTCTTTGCGGTTTTTCAGTCGTCTTTGCATGGCAACGGATACT
Organism: Pseudomaricurvus sp.; assembly: GCF_965662505.1. Lineage (NCBI taxonomy): Bacteria > Pseudomonadati > Pseudomonadota > Gammaproteobacteria > Cellvibrionales > Cellvibrionaceae > Pseudomaricurvus > Pseudomaricurvus sp. Next base: position 166 of record NZ_CBFIHX010000077.1, read on the forward strand.
AACCTACTGGTAGGTTAGTTAGCAACCCCGAACAGGCGACCCACCCCGGCGGTGACCAGCATCGCAAAGGCCCCCCAAAACGTCACCCGCGCCACGCCTTTCACCACTGGCGCGCCGCCCGCTTTGGCGGCCAATCCACCCAAAAACCCGAGAAAGATCAGCGACGCTATGGCCACCAACAACACCTGCAGCTGACCCGGCACCACCCAGGCTACCGCCAAAGGCAGAGCCGCGCCCACCACAAAGGTCGTCGCAGAGGAAGCCGCTGCCTGAATCGGTTGTGCCGAGACTACTTCGGAAATACCTATCTCGTCGCGGGCATGGGCCGCCAGGGCATCTTGCGCCATCAATTGCTTCGCCACCTCAGTGGCCAGCTCTGGCTCCAGACCACGCTCCACATAGATGTCCGCCAACTCTTCCAATTCACTGTGAAAATCAGTATCCAGCGACCTTTTCTCCATTTTCAGGTCTGCTTGCTCTGTATCGGCCTGAGAGCTTACGGAGACGTACTCACCCGCAGCCATGGACATGGCGCCAGCCACCAGACTCGCCACACCCGCCAATAAAATGTTTTCCTGAGAGGTGTTGGCGGATGCCACGCCGATGATTAAACTGGCCGTAGAAACTATGCCGTCGTTGGCACCAAGCACTGCGGCACGCAACCAACCGGATCGATGAGAACGGTGATGCTCCTGATGGGTCATGGGTTTATCCATACCTCAAAATTAAAAACCATAGGCTCAACCCATTGAAACATCAACAGATTTCCAGCCATCCCGGGGCCCACCGCTATCTATCAATCTGGCTTTACGGTATAACGACGCCATGAAAACACCAAAACGAATCCTCCCGCTGATTGAAGATGGTCTTGTCGACGAAGTCCTCAGCCAGCTTATGAGCGGCAAGGAGGCGACGGTTTACGCCGTCCGCAGTGGCAGCGATATTCGCTGCGCCAAGGTCTATAAAGAAGCCGCCAAACGCAGCTTTAAAAAAGCGGCGCAATATCAGGAAGGTCGCAAGGTACGCAACAGCCGCCGCGCGCGCGCCATGGAAAAAGGCTCAAAATTCGGTCGCAAGCAACAGGAAGAAGTCTGGCAGAATGCCGAAGTCGACGCGCTCTATAAAGTCGATGCGGCCGGAGTGCGGGTTCCCAAGCCTTACGGCTGCTTCGACGGAGTTCTCCTGATGGAGCTGATCACCAATGATGAAGGTGAAGTTGCTCCACGCCTCAATGATGTCTCAATGTCCGCCGAACAAGCCCGGGAAGATCATGCCCTGATGATGCAATATGTGATGCGTATGCTGTGCGTAGGCATCGTACACGGGGATCTGTCTGAATTTAACGTACTGGTTGACGACTACGGCCCGGTGATTATTGATTTACCTCAGGCGGTGGATGCCGCCGCCAATAACAACGCCGAAACCATGCTGGAACGGGACGTCGACAACATCACCCAATACTACGGTCAATTTGCCCCCGACCTGCTCGAAACCCGCTACGCAGAAGAAATCTGGGCGCTTTACGAAGACGGTGAGCTGCATCCCGACCTGCAACTCACCGGCCACTTTGAAGATCCTGAAGGCACCGCCGATGTGGATTCCGTACTGGAAGAAATTAAAGCGGCTTTTGCGGAAGAACAGGAACGCCTGGAGCGCATTCGCGAAGCCAATGAAGATGAGGATTAACTCTGCTTCATTAGCGTCACTGACTTGATGGGTTTCGCCTGAACAGGCGCCTTATTGGCCACTCGAACAGATAAAGCCAGAAAAACATCAACCGGCTTTATTGCTGATCCAGAGCGTTTTGTAGGGCTCCAGCATAAGCACAGCGTCGCCTTCCGGCAGCTGCTCACCACTGATCAGATCCACCCAGGAATCCGTCACAATCAAGTTGATGTCTGACAACTGCAGCGGTTGCTGTTGATCACTGACGTTCGTAATACAGAAAATACTTTGCGTGCGATCCCGCGACTGACGCCAGAAACCAAAAATAGCTTCACCCAAATGCAGGGTAAACTGAGTTGCATTGGGGTGAAACGCTGGCTGTTTCTGCCGTATCTTTAGCAAGTTTTTCAACGCGGAAAATACTTTTGCGTGTGAGCTGTCTTCCGAATTCAACTCCGACTCGATTTCATCCCAGTGCCACTGATGGCGGTTAATCGCGCGGCTGTGCCCGCTGTTCTCCATACGCTCATAGTCGTTATGGGTTCCAAGCATGCTGTGCACATAAATACCTGGGATACCCTCCAAGGCCAGCATAATCGCGTGAGCGCAGATAAAACGCTGAAACCCTAAGGCATCCGCGCCTTTTACAGTGCCCTGAAGCGCGTCGAACAACGCAATATTGATTTCGTAGGGACGTACTTCACCGCTGTCCAGTGCTCGCCAAGAAACCCGCCCGCCAAATTCCTGCATGGTTTTGATCAGGCTGTCAGTTTCTTCGTCGCTGAGCAGTCCCTCTACCGGCCGCAGTCCAATGCCATCATGGGAGGCAATAAAGTTAAAATAGGTGGTGCCGTTCTGTGCCGGAGGCATGCTCATCATCCACATTTTCAGATAATGGCAATTCCCCGTCACCAGTGTATTCACCAATAGCGGAGGCAGCGAAAAGTTGTACACGCAGTGTGCTTCGTTGGCGTTGCCGAAGTAAGACAGGTTTTCACGGTTGGGGATATTGGTCTCGGTGATGATCACGGCTTCGCGCTCAGCGTTTTCAATCAGCAAACGCAACAACCTGACCATCAAGTGCGTTTCCTCCAGATTGATACAACTGGTTCCAATCTTTTTCCACAAAAACGCCACCGCGTCCAAACGGAAGATTCGCACCCCCATATCCAGATACTGCCGGATAATTGAAACAAACTGTTTCAAGACCTCCGGATTGGCAAAATTCAAATCCACCTGATCGTGACTGAAGGTACACCAGACATGCTGGGTGCCCCGCTCTGTTTCCACCTCCTTCAGTAAATCACTGGTGCGCGGACGCACGACCTGCTGTAAATCGTCACTGGGTAATGCGGTATAGAAATAATCGTGGCCAGGGCCTTCGCCTTTAATGAAATTCTGAAACCAAAGACTGCGACTGGAACAGTGATTAATCACCAGATCGCCCATCAAACGATACTTTTGCGAAATATCGTAGACATGACTCCAGTCGCCCAATCCTTCATTGACACTGGAAAAATCAATAACGGCAAAACCATCATCAGAACTGAACGGAAAGAACGGCAAAATATGAACACTGTTAATAATGCCCTCACAGTGCTCATCCAAAAAGTGCTTCAGAACCTCAAGCGGTTTTTCTTTTACCCCTTCAGTGGGGATAAAGCTGTCACCATAGGTAATCAGAATAACGTCTTCCTGGCTCCACGGATTGTAATGAGGAGGCGGCGCAGTATCTTCTGCCGGATCCAGCCTCATCAGTTCCAGCAACTCATCCGCCAGCTGCTCAAACGACACTGTCAACGGTGTTTCGTGATAGATCGATTCCAGCAGATGGGTCAACCGTGCCGGCAAGGAGTTATCTATAGTGACCGTTTCCATCATAGTGAACCAAACTCCTTATTATCCTCTTCAACGGCTTCATACAAACGCTCGAGAACATCTGGCATCGCACTGATGACTCGGTTCCAACTGGGAATAAACGGGGTTTCCATCGGGCGCTCCAAGAATGCTTCTCCGGCCTTCATGATATTCTGAGCAAAGAGCTCGACTGCTTTTTCTTCCTGGTGAATATCCAGAGTCAAACCGTTCATCACAGCATCGTTGTGGTAGGTTTCAATAAAGTCCAAAGCAATTCGGAAATAAGTGGCTTTAATAGAACGGAAAGTCTCCGTATTGAAGGTTTTGCCCTGTGTGGCGAGCTTGCGGAACAAAGCCTTCGAAATATCAATGGACATCTTCGACAAACCGCCCGCTTCGTTATCGTAGGACAGATCCTGATGTTTATGATCGTATACATCCGCAATATCCACCTGACACAAGCGGTTGTTGGCATAGTTACGATGCATTTCAGACAGCACGCCGATTTCCAGCCCCCAGTCACTTGGGATGCGAATATCATTAAGTACGTCTTTACGGAAAGAAAACTCGCCAGCCAGGGAGTAGCGATAGCTGTCCATATACTGAAGGTATTCCAATTCGCCAAAAATCTTTTTCAGTGCTCGCAACAACGGCGTAACCAACAGGCGACATACCCGTCCATTAATCTTACCGTCGGCAACACGCGCATAAAACCCTTTACAGAATTCATAGTTAAAACGCGGGTTGGCTACCGGATATATCAATCGAGCCAACAATTCACGACTGTAAGTGACGATGTCACAATCGTGCAGTGCCACTGATTCAGACCGACCGGAAGCCAGGGTGTACCCCATGCAATACCAGACATTACGGCCTTTACCCAATTCTTTCGGAGCCAGCCCCAGCTCCTGCAACTCTGCATCCAGAGCCTGCAAACGCGGGCCGTCATTCCACAAAATTCGATGGTGCTGCGGAAGCTCACCAAAAAACTTCAACGCATGCTCATACTGCGCTTTATCGGCGCGATCGAGACCAATAACGATTTCAGACAAATAGTCAGCGCCGTTTAATTCTTTCACAATATTTGGCAGGGCTTCACCTTCCAGCTCCGAGAACAATGAAGGCAAAATCAATGACATGGGTCTGGTACGACTGAAACCTCTTAATTCATCTTCCATTTCTTCCAGCGGACGATGAGATAAATTATGAAGTGTGGTCACTATGCCATTTTGATAAAAGTCAGCCACAATACTTTCCCTTTAGTTTATATTTTATGGGTTACGCCAATCATTTGATCAGCGGTTAATAACAATACATTACGTCCATTTCACAGTAGAGCTGTTGATGAACCCTGAGCGAACAATAAAAAAACTGAGTTACCGAGCCTGTCTGGCGATTTCCTCACTGGGTAAAACCTGACGATCCAGGTGAAGATCAGACAACCAGTGTTTAACCCCTTCCGCCCATCCGGCGGGCCCCTCTTGCTCTGAAACAATCACACCTTCCTCCCGCTTTAACACCGGAGGCGCATGAACAGGTGAACGAATGACTACCGCCAGATCTGACGCCTCCAGCATGGCAACATCGTTTTGACTGTCGCCCAACGCCAGAGACTTAACCTGACACGCTTTGTGCTGCTGAAACAAAGAGTCGTACTGATCCTGTATGCGCTGCAAAAATCGTGGGTGATGGTGTTGTGACTTAACTTGCCGGTGTTGTGACTGAAGTATCCGCTCTCGCTGTTCTCGGTATTCATTCACCAACCAGGTCATCGCTCGTCCTTTATCAGCGTCGCCAGCCACATGCACAAAACGCCCACCACTGAGGATGCAAGCACCTCTCTCCTGAAACCAGTTCGTAAAGGCTGCCAGGTCCTCTTCAGACCCCAGCCACTGCAGCGGTTCACCAAATTCACGAGCCTTGGCCTGCGCTGCCTGCTCCAGCGGAAGCCCTGTCAACTCGGCAACCCGCGCTTCAGACATAGCGGAGAAATGATCAAACTTGTCGACAAAGTGGATTTTGGCCTCTTCGAGCAAGGACAACCAGTGTTCACGCTTTTCACAAAAGGCTTTTCGCCAATAACCACTCGCATCTTCTGAGCCTTCCGGCTGAAACGGAAACTGCACCTTGGGCAAATAGACCGCAGCGCCATTTTCAACAATAAAAGGAGAATGGTTGTGCAATGTTTTGCGTAAGGTTTGAACCTCTGCACGGGTTTTACTGGTGCACAGGACAACAGGAATGTCCGCTTGGGCCAACTGCTTGAGCAGTGGCCGAGCTGGCTCGAAATTGTAATCATGATGATCCAGTAACGAACCATCCAGATCGGAAACAATGATCAACTGCACCGGCTTATTGGTCACAATGCTGATGTACTCCTTTTATCCACAACCGAAACCATGTCATCCCAAATCGAAAACTCTTGGCATGCTCACGGACATTAGCCTTGTTAAATGAGCTTCATATTAGTGATAGCAAATTACGTGCCCCATTTGCACCATAGCAGTGAACCCTCGACCTTGCTGAAAGCCCTCCTTTTTAAGCGCCTCAAAACAGTGCAAACTGGCGCACCACCGCCCTTCGAGATTGCACCATTTCGGAACAGGCGCCTGAATCCTCTTTCCGAATCAGGCTGTTTGGTCAACATTCATCAACCACTTAATTTGTGCACGGATTCCAAATTCATCGCAGCGGAGCGCTTTTTATCTGGCCAACATGCATTAAACTGGTGCCTATTCAAAACATGCACAGATCCTGATTCCATCGGACTTTTTGCTTTTGATCTACCTGCTTTATGGATACCACCTTATGGACACAATCACTCACGTACTGAAACCGCTGGCCCAACGACGTTCGACCATTTCTGTGTTTAGTCTAGTCAGCTCTATCATTAAGGGAGTGACGAAAACCTACCCCCTGCGCCTGACAGAACGTTTTGGCACCTCAGGCTTCATAAGTATCGTGACTCTTGGGCTTTACAGCTTGATGATGACTGGCGCACCGCTTGCCTCGGCCGGCGAGAATGACCACTTCAAGGGCGACCCTTTTGCCCAGATTGCCGACAATGGCCAGAGATCACCCAATACGCTTTCCAGCCAATCCACTTCTCAAACGAACGAACCTCCTCCCATCACTGCTGACGAATTGATTATTCAGGCCTCGTTTCTGTTAATGACCAACCCCCAGGCCACCACCCAGAGCTTGAAAAGACTGGGCCAGAATAACGACATCAAGCAGCTGTTTAATGACCCTGCCAACCAGCAGGTGTTGCAGCGCGGCAACCCGGCTGAGATCGCCCAGCTACCTGAATATAAACGCTTGCAGAACAATCCAGACGTGAAGCTGCTCCTCAGCCAGTACCAAACCGATGACCCTCGCCTGGCGTCTCTGCTGGCCACCTACTGGCAACGCAGTCAGCAACTGCAGGACAACCCCAACTTTCAAGCGGTGATGCTGGATCCCCAGATCCAGTCTCAGCTGCAAGCTGGCAACCCGCTGCCGTTGCTGACACACCCCAAAGGTCTGGAGCTGCTCCGGTCCTTGCTCAACCCGACGACGCCCGCAAATCCGTCGGCAAACTCAGATCCATCGGCAAACTAAAGCGCAGATAACCATGAGCGACTCCGCTCCAATCAAAATCCTGCTGCGAGAAGTGCGGCAATGCCGTCATTGCGAACCGGAACTCCCGCTGGGGGCCAACCCCGTTATCCAAATACACCCGGACGCCAAGCTGTTAATCATTGGCCAGGCTCCGGGCACCAAAGTTCACACATCGGGTATTCCCTGGAACGATCCTTCCGGTGATCGCCTGCGGCAGTGGCTGAAGATGGATAAGGAAACCTTTTACGATCCTCATCAGGTAGCGATTATGCCTATGGGGTTTTGCTACCCCGGCAAGGGAAAATCAGGCGATCTGCCACCCAGAAAAGAATGCGCGCCTCTATGGCACGATCGGCTGCTTGATCAACTGCCTAATATTCAATTGACATTACTCATCGGACAGTACGCTCAAAAACACTATCTAGCGGATGGATATAAGACGCTGACGGAACGGATACAACACTGGCGCGAACTGACTCCGCAACAATTACCTCTGCCTCATCCTTCGCCGCGCAACCGCCGCTGGTTTCAGCAACATCCCTGGTTTGACGACGAGGTAGTGCCCTGGCTGCAACAGCGGGTGGATGAACTCTTCACCCCCGCGGCGTCTTAAATCTTATAATTCGCATTGGGCAGACAACTGCCAAGAGCGGTACGTATAATGCGGTGACTGCACCCATGAGAACCGCCCATGCCATTGTCCACGCCACTGTTACTGCCCAACAGAAAACAGCCATTCTTTACCTTGACCGCTTTTTGCCTTCTCGTCGGGTGTTGGCTACTGGCCGGATGCAGCAATGACAACAGCACCACCATTTACACGGCAAAAACCATCATCACCATGGATTCGGAGCACCCCCGCGCTGAAGCCGTGGCCGTGGCCGTGGCAGACGGGAAAATCTTAGCCATTGGTGATTTGGACAGGGTGCAGGCAGCCGTCGCTGACCGCAGTCCCAAGGTGGATACAACTTTCGCCAACAAGGTGATTTTACCAGGCTTTATTGAACCGCATCTGCACCCTTATCTGGCGGGTATTCTTCTGCCGATGGAATTTATTACCCCGCACGACTGGAATATGCCGGGCAAACAGGCCAAAGGCGTCCAGGGTCGGGAAGCGTACTTACAGCGGCTGAAAAGCGCAGAACAAAAACTGGATAAAGGTGACTGGCTCTGGACCTGGGGATATCACCCCTATTTTCACGGCAAGCTGACACGCCAGGATCTGGATAACATCTCCAGCGAACGCCCCATTGTGGTGTGGCATCGTTCGTTTCACGAGATCGTGGTGAACTCCGCCGTGATTGAGGAGTTTGAACTGGAGGATAACCAACATCCCCAGATCAACTTTGCCGAAGGCCACTTCTTTGAGAACGGTCTGTACCAGCTGATTCCGCATCTTATGCCGAAGCTGACCAGCCCCTTCCGCTATCTGGGCGCCCTTAGCGATGCCAGAGACATTATTCACGCCGGCGGTATTACCACGGTTTCGGACGGCGCGTTTGGCACCATGGATTTCGACAAAGAGTGGTTAAGCCTTCGCTTCTCCAGCTGGAACCGCAATTCCAGTCCGTTTCGGTTTATGGTGCTGGCCGACGGTAAAGGTCTTGGTAAGGCCATGGGGAATGAACAAGCCAAAGCCTTTATCGACACCCTGTCCGAAAAAAACACGGATAAAGTGACCTTTCTACCGAAGCAGGTGAAACTGTTTGCCGATGGCGCAGCCTATTCACTGCTGATGCAAATGAGCGAAGGTTACCTCGATGGCCACCATGGCGAATGGTTGATGCCACCGGAAGATCTGGAAAACGCCATGCGCCTGTACTGGAACGATGGCTTCCAGATCCATATCCACGTTAATGGCGATTTGGGTTTGGATACCACTCTCGACATCGTCGAAAAGCTGCAGCAGGAATTCCCTCGTACCGATCATCGCACCACCATTCATCACTTTGCCTACGCACGCCCCGAGCAAGCACAGAGAATGGCCAGTCTCGGCGTCCGCGTGTCAGCCAACCCCTACTATGTGTGGGCGTTAGCGGATAAATACGCCGAAGTCGGCCTCGGCCCGGAACGAGCCAGTCATATGGTGCCCCTGAAATCTGTGATTGAGGCTGGCGTGCCCCTGTCCTTCCATTCGGATTTCACCATGGCACCGGTTCAGCCGCTGCTGCTGGCCTGGGCGGCCGTGACAAGACTCACCGCCGATGGCCACATTGCCGGACCAGAGGAAAGAATCGATCTCGATCATGCGCTCCGGGCAATTACCGTCGACGCCGCCAGCCAACTGCAAATGGAAGACGCCATCGGTACGTTGGAGGTGGGCAAAAAAGCAGACTTTACCGTTCTGGAACAGGATCCCTACGAGACTCCCGTTACCGAGCTGAAGGACATCCCCATCTGGGGCACAGTGCTGGAAGGACGAGTGCAGCCCATCGAGTTGAAATAACGCACCCCAAAAGGCAAACGACCTCCAGACAAAAAAGCCTAAAAAATAAGGGCCTAAAAAGATAGAGAATCTGAAAAGACCTCCGCCATGCATTACAATAGAATCACGTAATGAATACGCTCAACGCGTGCTTCGATCATGACTCACTGATGAAACGACTGCGGCTTTTATGAAACAACTGATTACAGGCGGAGCCCGCTCCGGCAAGAGCCAGCTGGCTGAACAACTAACGGGACTGTACGGCAATACCATTGCCTACATCGCCACCGCGGACAACCAATTTCACGATGCCGAAATGACGGCTCGGGTCGCTCATCACCGACAGCAGCGCCCGTCAACCTGGCACACGCTGGAAGAACCTGTTGAACTGGCGAAAACCATTCGCCAGCACGCATCGGACTATGACGCGATCATGATCGATTGCCTGACACTCTGGATTACCAACTGCCTGATGGCTGAAGAGAAACAAGTCGGTTTTTGGGATCAACAAAAGAGTGACTTTCTGTCCGCACTGGAGGAAAGTTCAACACCCATCGTTATCGTCAGCAACGAAGTGGGCATGGGGATTGTTCCTCTCGGAGAATTAAATCGCCGCTTTGTCGATGAGGCCGGCTTTCTCAATCAGGCCACCGCCCGGGTGTGTGACCGGGTGGTTTTTACCGTCGCAGGTTGCCCATTAGTGATGAAAGGCAATCCGCTCAGCGATAACGAACAAAGACGCTAACGTTTACGCGTCACAAAACCAGTTCCTCACCCAGGGACTGGAACCTGGCAACAGACACCGGAGATACACCATGAGTTGGTACCACGAACCCGCCGCAGTCCCCAGCAATGACCACCGCCAGAACGCCGAACAAAGACAATCACAATTGACCAAGCCCGCCGGATCTCTGGGACAACTGGAGTCTCTGGCAATCACTCTGGCGAGCCTGCAAGCCAGCGACCAACCCCAGTGCGACAACGTCAGCATAACGGTTTTTGCCGCAGACCATGGTGTCGCGGCCGAAGGCGTCTCCGCATTTCCTCAGGAAGTTACCGCACAGATGGTGCAAAACTTTTCTGCGGGAGGCGCAGCCATCTCCGTGCTGGCAAAATCTTTAGGCGCACAGCTTGGTGTGATCAATGTCGGAACCGTCAGCGAACTGCCAGACATGGAAGGCGTCTCGGATCAGCGCATCGCCGCCGGTACCGCCAATTTCACGAAAAAAGCGGCCATGTCCTCCGACCAACTGCAACAGGCATTGCACATCGGCCAGAAGACCGTACTGAAGGCCAAAGAAAATGGTGCTCAACTGTGGATTGGTGGCGAAATGGGTATCGCCAACACCACCTCCGCCACCGCACTGGCCTGCGCGTATCTGAAAAAACACGCCGCTGAAATCGTCGGCCCCGGCACCGGCCTGGATAACGCCGGACAAATTCACAAGTCCTCCGTGATTCACCGTGCTCTGGACGTGTTTAACGCGACCTCTCAACAACCCCTGAAAAATCTGCAGTATTTGGGAGGCTTTGAAATTGCGGCGTTGACCGGTGCCTATATCGCCGCCGGACAGATTGGGCTGCCCGTGCTGGTAGATGGTTTTATCTGCAGCGTCGCCGCACTGTACGCAGCGGCCATCAACCCCAGCATCAAACCCTGGCTACTGCTGTCTCACCAATCCGCCGAACCCGGCCACAGCAGTGTTCTGGCCGCTTTTGAGCAACAACCAATCATCGACCTCGGCCTGCGTCTTGGCGAAGGCAGCGGCGCTGCCACAGCAGTACCTCTATTGCGTCTGGCCTGTGATCTGCACAATCAGATGGCCACTTTCGAAAGCGCCGGCGTTGACAACAAGTCATGAGCCAGCAAAGCGATCAGCAATCCGTCACCACTCTGGATTTTCTGCGTCACGGAGAATGTCAGGACTTGGCTGAAGACGGCAGTAAAAACTCCGACAGCCATGCTATTTTCCGCGGTCGCACAGACTCTCCTCTAAATGAGTGTGGCTGGCATCAAATGAACCAAGCGGTGCAGCACTGGCACGCGCCACTCACCGAAGTGAATCATGAGTGGGACAAGGTCATTAGCTCACCCTTAAAACGCTGCCGTATTTTTGCCGAACAATTAGCAGAATTTCTCAAGCTTCCCTCGGCAACAGAAGACGCTCTGCGGGAAATCGACTTTGGTGACTGGGATGGTCGTCTGATCGCCAATATCGAACGTGAATCACCGGATCAACTGTCCCGTTTCTGGAGCCAGCCGGCGGAATTCACACCTCCCAACGGCGAACCTCTGCACGATTTTCATCAGCGCGTTATGACGGCTTTTGCACAGCTGGTTAAATCCGAAACCAACAAACGCTGCCTGATTGTCTGCCACGGCGGAGTGATACGCAGCATTCTTGGCCACTGCCTGAACATGCCGCTGGACAGTCTGCCTCGCCTTGCAGTGCCTCACGCCTGCATGACCCAGATTAAGATTTATCACAAGCCCGGCTGCGACGACTGGATTCAACTGACTCGCCACCAGCCACTGCCATCAGCCATGAATCAGGCCTGCGACATCAGCTTATGAACTTACTGACATCTTCCCGTGCAGGCCGCGCGCTGATTACCGCATTTTTATTTTTAACACGTTTGCCCATGCCCAGGCTGGACGATTACGATCCCGCAGACTCAGGTCGCGCGTTTCCAGTGTTCCCACTGGTCGGGTTAGTGATTGGAGGGCTGTTGACTCTGTCAGCCATGGCTCTGAATCCGTTTCTCCCCTCGGGAGTCATTGCCGCCATCATCATGACCCTCTGGGTATTGATCACCGGCGGCCTGCATCTGGACGGACTGGGTGACAGTGCCGATGGCTGGCTCGCCGGTGGCGACAGAGAACGCACGCTGGAGATCATGAAAGACCCGCACAGCGGCAGCGCGTCGGTGATCATTATCGGCTGTTTACTGCTGTTAAAGTTTTCCGCGTTAAGCGCACTGATTGCGCATCAACAATGGTGGGTAATGTGCCTGGCACCCGTACTCGCCAGAGCGATGGCCTTACTGCTGCTATTGACCACACCCTACGTCAGCCCCAGGGGCATTGCGACAGACTTCCTCAAACACGCTTGCCGTCAACACATGCGCATCGGCGTAGCGGTGGCCTGGATTCTGGCGGTGGTGATTTTACCTTTGCCACAGACGTTAATCCTGATGCTAACGGTCGCCCTGCTGTTTGCAGGCTTAAGAAGCCTGATGATGCGTCGACTGGAGGGCGCAACCGGCGATACCAGTGGCGCCCTTATCGAGATTATGGAAGCGGCAGTGTTGATTGCCTGTTTGATGAGCACTTAAAAGGCTTATGAGTGTCTAAAAAGCTGATGAGCGTTTACAGAATTTCTTGAACAGTCATTGAGAGGTGTGATCTCAATCCTGAATACGCTCCCAGCGTATGTCCAGCTCCTGCAAGCCCTGCTTCATCGCCGTATACGCGTTCTTAGCCACCAGCTGAGGACCTTTAACGCCCAGCTCAATACGGGGCTGATCCCCCATGATTGGAAGACTGAACACTTTAAGATCGGGGTAGTCTGCCAGCAGCTTTTCCATCAACGGAATAATCGCGCTTTCATTCGCACCCTGCAGCATCACGGAGTACTCGATATAGTTGCGATCGGCAATGTCGGGGTATTGCGTATCCAGCACCCATTCCAGCATCGGCCAGGCCATTTGCGGGAAGCCGGGGACAAAGTGATGATGCTGAATACTGAAACCGGGGATGCGGTTGACCGGGTTGGGAATGATGGTCGAACCGCGAGGAAATTCCACCAACCGATAGCGGGTGTCAGTCAGCTCACGTCCGGTACTGCGAGCGTACTCTTCCAGTAAGGCCACACCTTCAGGATGCCGTTCGGTTACCGTCCCCAAAGCCCGGGCAACCGCTTCACGAGTAAGGTCGTCTGGGGTTGCACCAATGCCACCGGTACTGAGTACTAAATGCCCTTTGGAGAAACTCTGCTGATAACATTCAACCAGCTCGTCCATATCGTCACCCAGTACACGAGCCCAGCTCAGGCACAGGTCACGTTGATTGAGAATCTCGACAATTTTTGACAGGTGCTTATCTTCGCGACGCCCTGAGAGAATTTCATCTCCGACAATAACCAATCCGATTTGCATAGCCTGCCCTCACACTGAAAGATCTGTCATTATACAGAAAAGTCCGGCAATACCTGATTCCAGCGTTTCCAATCCATGGCCTCTTCAACCGAATCGCTCAGCCGCTCGACCTCTCTCTCGCGCAACGCCTCATAGTCAAACGACTCAACCACATTCAGTCCAGCCCATTGCAACAACTTTTCCAGTGCAGCCTGCTGATCAAACAAACCGTGCAGGTAGGTGCCCAAAATGTTGTTGTCGGCACTGATGGCGCCATCCGGTTGCGGTCCCTGTTGAGTTCCCTGTTCCGACGACGCCAGGGTTACCGCTGGCGTCTTCAACGCATCTCCTGTAGTGACTCCAGCGTGGATCTCATAGCCACTGACCGGAGTGATGCCATCAAACAATACACCCTTGCGATTAACCAGTTGCTTGCTGGGAAAGAGTCGGGTTTCCATCGATAACCACCCGAGCCCATCCAAACTTTCCGGTGCCCCTTCAAGGCCATCAGGATCGTGAACTTTGCTCCCTAGCATTTGATAACCGCCACAGATACCTATTAATTTTCCGCCGTAACGCAAGTGATGCTCAATCGCCTCGACCCATCCCTGTTGTTGCAAAAATTTCAAATCGGCAATCACACTTTTGCTGCCGGGCAACACAATTAAATCCGCCGGGGGGATTGGTTGATCAGGGCCGACAAAGTGAAACTCTACCTGCGGGTGCAAACGCAGAGCATCAAAATCGGTATGGTTGCTGATGCGTGGCAATGCTGGCACTACTACGGTAATTTTTTGTTGCTGATAGGAATCCATAGCCTGAGTGTTCGCGGTTAGTGCGTCTTCCGCTTCCAGATGGAACCCCTGTAAATAGGGCAAGACGGCCAACACAGGCTTTCCGGTACGCTCTTCCAACCACTTCAGGCCCGGTTCCAACAAGCCAATATCGCCGCGAAAACGATTAATCACAAATCCAACAACACGAGATTGCTCAGAGGGAGACAACAATTCCAGCGTGCCCACCAGGTGCGCAAACACACCCCCTTTATCGATATCGGCAATCAAAATCACCGGGCAGTCCGCCTCTTCGGCAAAGCCCATATTGGCGATATCGCGATCGCGCAAATTAATTTCTGCCGGACTGCCTGCCCCTTCTACAAACACATACCGGTATTGATCGCATAAACGCTGATGAGATTCCAGAACCGCCGCCATCGCTACGGTTTTGTAGTCGTGATATACCGCCGCTTCCATGTTGGTCACCGCCTTTCCGTGCACGATCACCTGGGCACCGGTATCACTATTGGGTTTGAGCAAGACCGGGTTCATGTCTGTATGCGGTTCCAGTCCGGCGGCAAACGCCTGTACCGCCTGAGCACGGCCAATTTCGCCACCGTCCACGGTGACGGCACTGTTCAGCGCCATGTTCTGCGGCTTAAACGGCACTACCGAAATGTTCTTGCGGGCAAAGATACGGCATAACGCCGTTACTAATGTGCTTTTCCCGGCATCGGACGTGGTGCCCTGCACCATCAGGGTTTTGTTCTTAGGAGATGAATGTGTAGCTGAGGTCACAATTTTTTATCCCACTGTTGCTGAGCGCGCGCAGCCTTCTCCGGCTCCCAGCCATCACTCATCACATAATCGGTTAAGTTACCGCGACTGGCCCAACCCTCCTTGGCCAGCATCGGCTGATCATAAAATTCGTCCACATGTCCCAGGCACAGGATCCCGATCGGCTCGGCGCCATCGGGAATGGACAGCAGGTCACTGAGTTCTTGCGGATCAAAAATGGAAACCCAGCCCATACCGAGCCCTTCAGCCCGTGCGGCCAACCAGATATTTTGAATTGCACAGGAGGCGGACGCCAAGTCCATATCGGGCAAGGTGCGGCGACCAAACACATGCCGCTCGCGCTGTTCCATCAACGTCACCACCCAAACTTCACCACAATCGAGAATACCCTGGACTTTAAGCTGCATAAATTCATCCGAGCGCTCGCCCATGGCGTCGGCGGTTCTGACCCGCTCCCGCTCAACCACGTCGTGCAGAGCCTTACGGACCTCGGTATTTTGTATGCGTACAATGCGCCAGGGCTGCATCAATCCGACACTGGGTGCACTGTGGGCGGCCTGCAACAACCGTTCAATCAAGTCTTCTGCGATAGAGTCCTTGCGGAAGTGCCTCATATCCCGACGTTCAAAAATGGCTTTATAGACACCATCTTTTGCCGCTGGGTCAAATTCGTATTGTTCAGACATACCCGGTTCTCTTAATACTCACCAATGTCTGCCAGACTGACAGAGCATCACGGATAATAAAACTCACGCGCTTTTTGCAAGTGCTCACACATGGCTTGTGTGCCCTGAAGCACTCGCGGTGTATTGCGCTGAATAATATCCGGCGGGATAAACTTTAACTGCTCATTTTGAACAGCCTGTAAACTGGGCCAACGACGCCAGTCATCCAACCACTCAGGTCGGGCTTCGCCCATACCACTGGCAACAATCACTTGCGGATCAAGACGCAGAACAGATTCCACACTCACTTGTGGCGACAGGGTTTGCGCTTTGGAAAATACATTGCGGCCACCACACAAGCGGATCACATCACTGATCATATGATCGCCATTGAGGGTTTGCAGAGGATCGCTCCACACCTGATAGAACACACTGACGGGCTGTTGCCCGGCGTAGGTTTTCGTCAGTGACGCCAGTGTCGAATCAAAGTGTTGCCGCTCTGTCTTAGCAATGGTCGATCCTGTTAATACACCGATTTTTTCCATGGATTCACCAATATCCCCTAATTTTCGGGGCTCGGTGAAATAGACAGGTATCCCCAACGCTTGTATAGGAGCCACTCGCTGTGGGCCATTGCCTGAATACCAGGCCAGCACAAGGTCAGGCTGCAAGCGCAAAATGGCTTCGGTACTGAAAGACTTGTATGTGCCTACCCGAGGAATGTTTTGTGCCGCTTGCGGATAATCGCTGTAGTTCACCGCACCGACCAGCTTATCCCCGCCACCAACGGCATACACCACTTCCACAATGTGTGGCGCTAACGCAACAATGCGTTTTGCAGGCTGTGCAAGATGAATCACATTGCCCAGGTCATCAGTCACCTCCACGCTACTCTTATCAGCGTGGACATAACCAGACAGTAAAACCTGAGACCAGATCAGTACCAGCAGCCATTTCCATTGAGGCAAAATACGGCGACGCGTTTGTCTTATTTGAAACACTCTTTTATTCCTGTATCGATGTTTATACGCTGACAGAGACTTATACAGTCGTGTCAGTGAATTTCGGTTCGGTCGAGCTCGGCCCCCTGTGTTTCTCGGTGTGCCATTCGTCAAAAATCAGGCCCAATCGTTCCAGTCCCGTGTCATTCGTCAAACCAATGCGTAAACATCTTATTCCTTCTTGCGGCTCAAAAAGCCGCACTAAAATACCCCGCTGAGCTATGAAGTCGAACATATCAGCCAGAATCTCACCCTCGCCGAACAGGGAAACAAACAGCGGCCCAACTTTTAATTCCAACGCGGAATCGGCCACCAGCTTTTTCTGCACC
>NZ_CBFIHX010000078.1:0-17204 GCF_965662505.1 Pseudomaricurvus sp.
TACGATTGATGGGCCGTGGCCATTTTGAAAATCCTTTTTTGTAGATGCTATCCCTGAAACGCTGTCGTCTGCAGCGTCTACTATTCGGCGATTCTACTGGATTTTTATAGCGTTTGGCTACTTTCCCGATCATCCTGAACAGGTCTAAGGGTGGGATGTCGAAAGCCGTAGCAGTTTCGATCACTGGCAATTATTGATAAGGTGAAATCCACCCTATACCGCGATCATGCGGCGATGTAGATTTAGGAGCCAATACCAATGAAAGCGATACTGCTGCCTGTTCTGATTTTCTGGTCTCTTCACCTTTACGCTGATGGCTACCGTCTGGAAACCGTGGTGGACGACATCGGTGTGCCCTGGGGCATGGTCTGGCTAGATAATGGCGATATGCTAGTCAGCAGCCGCAGCGGAGAGATGCACCGTATCAATGCGGAAGGGAAGCGCACCGCAATTGAGGGGGTTCCCGAAGTGCATACCAACAACCAAGGCGGCTTGCTCGATCTGGAACGCCATCCCCGATACGATGTGAATGGCTGGTTGTACCTTTCATATTCCAGTAAAGAGGGCGAAGGCAAAGGCAGTCATACGGCTATCATGCGCGCCAAGCTCGATGGTAATCGACTGACGGATAAACAGGTTCTTTATAAAGCGACTCCCAATACGTCCAGTGGCCGTCACTATGGCAGTCGCATCGCTTTCGACCGTGAAGGCTATTTGTATTTCTCGATTGGTGATCGTGGTGACCGCGACAACAATCCGCAGGATCTGACTCGCGACGGCGGCAAAATTTATCGCCTGACTGATCGCGGCGAAGTCCCGAATGATAACCCCTTTGTTGATAAAGAGGGCGCCATGCCCGCAATCTACTCCTGGGGGCATCGCAACCCGCAAGGCATGGCCATGCACCCTTTGAGCGGAGACATCTGGATTCACGAGCACGGCCCGCGCGGCGGTGATGAAGTGAATTTGATCAAGGCCGGTGCCAACTATGGCTGGCCGATTCTCAGTTACGGTATCAACTATGGCGGCAGCGAATTTGCGGAAGCTGAAACCCGTGAGGGTTACGAATCCCCGGTACATTACTGGGATCCCTCCATTGCGCCCTCTGGCATGACGTTTATCACCAGTGAGCGCTATCCCGAGTGGCGCGGTGATCTTATCGTTGGCTCTCTGAAATTTCGCTATCTTGTGTTCTGTGAAGTGGCCGGTGACAGAATCATGTCCACACAAATCCTCTTCGAAGACATTGGCCGCGTGCGCACTGTGAAGGAAGGACCGGATGGCTATCTGTATGTGGCAACGGAAGATAACGGGATCATTCGGATTGTGCCGGAAGAATCTTAACGCTCAATGTGTTCGTGTTCTTTTTGATTCAGTAACCACCGGGCTTTAATCCACGGTTTAGGATGGTCACTAAAAGAACTTATGGCTCTCTTTCCAGATGGTCTTTAAGCAAACGAGTATTGCGAGTATTGGCTTTGAAGTAAGCATCAAACACATCGCCAACCAGCGGTACCAGACCGCCGACAAAATCAATACCCATGTTCGCCAGTATGCGCAGCTTCACCGACCGGCTGGCGCCGGCACGCTGTGCCTCAAACAGCACGTAACAGGACAGCAACAGACCTGCTACGTCTCCGACAACGGGCAATATGCCGATAATCGCCTCCGCGCCAATGCGAAAGTTGGTAAACGGAACCCGAACGCTGCTGTCGGTTAACCGGCTGAACCTATCCAGCCGCCCCAGCATGGCTTGCTGTTCGGCTTTAGAGAGTTTTGTCATCGTTGTTCTCGCTTGGGCGCTTACATCGGAATTTCATAAAGGCTCGGCTCCAATGTCCTGAAACGCCTGTACCAGCGTGTCGGTTTCCTGAGCACCAGAAATTAAGTACTTTTGGTTGATGATAAACGCCGGCACAGCGGTAACCCCGGCTTGTTGATATGTGGCTTCGTCGTCACGCACCGCGTTGGCGTACTGCTCCGAGTCGAGTACTTCGCGCGCCTGTGTCGGGTCCAGACCAACACTTTCAGCACAGCGTACCAGTACACTGTGGTCGGAAACGTTCTCCGCTCTGCCAAAGTAGGCTTCAAACAGTGCTTGTTTCATCTCCGTCTGACGGTCCTGCTCGTCGGCCCATTTCACCAGCCGGTGACCATCAAACGTATTGCAGGTGAAGCGTTCCTGCAGTTTCTCAAAGTTGATGCCAAGGTCTTTGGCAATCTGCATCATCTGATCCTGATTGGCTCGCATTTTATCCTCGGTGCCGCCATATTTTCGCACCAAAGCTGCCAAAATGGGTTCGCCCTCGCCGCTGTGATCCGGGGTCAGCTCAAATGCGTGCCACTGCACGTTAAATTCATACTCTGGCGTCAACCTCTTCATAGCCTGTTCCAGGCGAGCATAGCCAATTGCGCACCAAGGGCAGGCTATGTCAGACACGATGTCGATTTGAATGTTGTTCATGGGGAATCCTGTGGGTTAATGGCAGGGTAAAGCTTTGGCGTTGTGACGCGTGGGGGTAAAAAAGAGAAATGCTATCGAAGCCAGCTTGGAATTTACTGTTGTTGCTTTTTCAGTTGTCGATGCTCCTGTTATGGCTGTTGCTCCTACTATCGCCGTAGCTCTTATTATCAGAGTTTAGCAGGTCTAGGCAGCTAGCCCCTTCATTCAGCGTCAGCACGGTATTCCTATCTTTGAAGTGGGAGGTCTTACCGTCGATGCCCATCAGCCAGTTTCTTGCAATTTGATGAGAGTCACTACCCAGAGAGAGTTATACCCAAATAGTGAACCCATTTTTACCGGAATTTTTGGTTTGATAAAGCGCGCAGTCGGCATGGTGAATCAGTGTGTCGATGTCGCTGCCGTGTTCTGGAGCAAAGGCAATCCCAATGCTGATATTGACCTGTACCTGGGTGTCGTCCAGATCGATGGGTGGTTGGTTTGCGTCGAGAATTTTTTCCGCCAGGCGAGTCACGTCATCGGGTGAGTTCAGCGTGTCCTGAATCAGGATGGCAAATTCATCGCCTCCCAGGCGCGCGACCTTGTCGGTTTTACGGGTTGCCTGTGTCAGGCGGCGGGCGACTTCGAAGAGTACCTTGTCACCCTTTTGATGACCCAGGCTGTCATTGATGTGTTTGAAATTGTCCAGATCGATCATCATCAACACCAGCGGTTGACCGGAGCGACCGGCCAGGTCCAGAGCGGTTTCGGCGGAGTGTAAAAACGCAAATCGGTTATCAATCTGAGTAACCGTATCGGTGAGGGCCAGTTGCCGGTAGCGGGCTTCACTCTTCTTGCGTTCGGTGATGTCCAGGATCACACCCACCAGCCCGGTGATGGCTTCATCAACCGCGTCAAACGTGGCTTTATGAAAGACCACATCGCGAATGGAGCCGTCGGCGTATTTCACCTGTGCCTCATAGATCTGTTTGCCTTCTGCTTCGAGCAGGGACGCATCAGCGTCGTGGTAGACCTGTGCCA
Organism: Pseudomaricurvus sp.; assembly: GCF_965662505.1. Taxonomy (NCBI): domain Bacteria; kingdom Pseudomonadati; phylum Pseudomonadota; class Gammaproteobacteria; order Cellvibrionales; family Cellvibrionaceae; genus Pseudomaricurvus; species Pseudomaricurvus sp. Next base: position 3,482 of record NZ_CBFIHX010000078.1, read on the forward strand.
GCTCGGGGTCGAACAGCTCAAACACGGTTTTGCCCACCAGCTCAGATCGCGTCAGGCCGATGTACTCCTCAAATGCCTGATTGCAGCCCAGATAGCGTCCGTCTGAACCCTTATAGAAAATGGGCGCCGGGACGGCATTGATCACGGCCTGCAGGACGGTTCTGTCCTGGCTGGCGGCGCTGTTGGCCTGGTCTGGGGCATTGCTGGCCTGGTCTGGGGCGCTAGTGATCGGAGGATCTGAGATGTCTGACATTCATCTATACCGAAATGATTCTGTTGATCTGAACGACAAGTATAGGGCAAGTTTTGGAAGATTGCGGGGTGGGGGTCTCATTCGACAAGCACTCATCGATTTCTTCTATTTATGCTTGAATGTCAACGCCAAAAGCGGGGTGGTTGGCCCTGGCTTTTGAGTTGCGTGAGATGCTGCCTACTGCCAGCCGAGACTGGCGTAGACACGGGGGAAGCCGACATCGTTGTTGTCGGCTCACCGCGATGACGGGATGTCCCGATTTGCCTCAGGAGTCCGCAGCAGTACGCTTTTGCTTGCGTTTTTTCTTCCGCTTGATAGCCCGTTTGGTGTCCATCTTCCAGTCGAAGTAATAGAACGGTATGCGGTAGAGCCAGTTAAACGAGCGACCGATGGACTCCAGATAGAGGCTCATGAACGCGTCCCGTCCACTCCAGTCGAGCTTGTAGCAGGTGCGCTTAAGGTCCGACAGTCGCTCTGTCAGCGACGCGCCGCGGTCGTAGAAGCGAGCCCGGGCAGTGTCAATCAGGCTGAACTGAGGTGTCTGCTCTGAGCCCGGCTTGTCCGAATCCAGCTTGACCAGAATGTTGCCGCCGGTCAGATCGCGAAAATACACCCCGCGGTTGTGCATCTTCAGCAGGAAATCACACAGAGCGCGAAAAAATCGGTCGCGGGAAATCCCCAGGTGCTCGTTTTCGCCAGCGGCGTAATGCTGAAAGAAGTCCCGCACCGAAGGGATGGCGCCAGCGTGCTCGCACACATACCAGCTGTTGAGGGTATCCTTGTGGGTGTGCCGCTCAAACCAGGCCACCGGTGCCGGCGAATCGATACCCATGCGCAGCAGGCGGCTGGCGCCATTCCAGCTGCGCACAGCTTTGGTGGGCTTAAAATAATCGACGATCTTTTTGTTCCAGCTGAGCCGGTTGGGTTTCTTGATGGCCAGTTTCCGGTCCGGATTAAGCGGGTTCTGGATGGACCAGATGACATTGCGCGATTTGCGCAGGGTATTATCGCCCGCCGGTGGTGCTACCTTGTCCGGGTGCAGAACCTCCAGCAGTTGATCTGCCTCGTCCTGGCTGGCAGCAAACACCATGCCGTGCCAGGTGTCATCGCGATAGTAGTAATCCCGCCCGCCGGCCCGGTTGCTGTACACCGCCACGTCCGACATCACTTCTATGCCGCTGTTGACCGGCACCTGCCGATCCGCTGGCCAGCGCAGGTAGAGCGGCTCTTCGATAGCCAGTGCAGGCTGGTTCGTCAGGGTTTCGCCCAGATGGGTAATGATTTCCGCCTGCTGCAGGTCGGATGGACTGTACAGCTGTGCCAATACCGCGGCGTGGGTGTTGGTGGTCCAGAGCACATGCATGGTATGGCTCTCGGTGGTAAAACGGTGCAGATGCAAGTTGTCGCAGGTGACCACTTCTCCCTGATAGCGGCTGCCGGGAATCAGCCGGTTAAAGGTGGCCATGGCCGCGAACGAGGGCCTCTGTACATAGCGTGTCCAGCAGCCGCTGTTTTCTGTGTACTGCCCCACCAGTTCGTGGCTGGCCGGCTGGCCGGTGCCGTCATCTACCAGTCCTTCTCTCTGGCTGACCAGTGGTCCCCAGTAGGCCCGCTCCAGGTTGCCCGAGGCGGCCGCTAACACCATGTAGCGGGCCAGATAATCGGCTTGTTTTTCTTCGCTGTCCGGCAGTCGACGGCCAATGCGGGGCAGGGTCCAGAACGCGGTGGTGGAATAGGTGCGGTTAATGCCGAAGTGCTCGCTAACCCGATGTAGAACACGAGCCTTTTTGATCAGATTCAGTTTCAGCACGGGTGCCAGCAGGTAGCCGGCCACCGCGTGGTCGAAAACCTCCGGCTGGGTACAGCGTTCCACAAACAGGTTGTTGGTGTGAATGTCCGGCAGCTGGCCCCGGCGCTGCATGGCGCGCAAAAATGCGTAGTTGTAGGGTGGTTCAAAGTCGGTGACATTGGGGCCGGCCAGAGTGATACCCCGCTCGCGCAGCTGCCGCCAGGCTAGCTCCCATACCACCAGAAAGTCGTCCACCTTGCGATAGCCAGACCAGCGTCGGCGATTGATCACATTGCCTACTTCCACCGCCTCCAGACGGCTGCCAAAACGTTCAATGACCGATGCTACAAAGTCACTCCAGTGCTGCTGTGCCTCAGGCTCCGCCATGCGGTTGGCCTCTTCCAGCGGCGGCAACAGGCGCAGCAACACCTGCATCCCCTCATCCAACAGCCGCTCCAGAAACCGCTCTCCGTGGCCCCCCAGGGAGTGGTAGGTAAAGTCCATCCGCACGTGCTGGATGCCCAGCGCTCGCAGGTAGTCGAGCATGGCGGCGTCGGCTTCCGGATCATCCTGACTGGCCACGCACACACCGGCAAACTCCGCGGGCACCTGGCTACCGGGCTGCGCCCGATGGCCGCCGGGCAAGCGCAGCCCGCCGCGCAGCAAATACCACAGACAGTCCAGGTAAAAGCGGTTGTGGGCACGTGTACTGGCTGCGGCAGGGGCAATGGAGTTAGTGGTCATAGGGGATTTGGTTACAGGCATAGGGTTTCAACAGGACGGGCGGGTGGGCTCGCAGTAGGTAAAAGTAAATTAAACTCGAAAGCAGGTAAAAGTAATTAGACTCGAAAATAGGTAAGGGTAATGGGGCGGGAGTCTACCAGTTCTCCCGTAGAATTAGTATTGACCGCACCGGAACCCGTGGCTTTGGGCGATTGTGTAAGGCTGCCCCTCATGGTTGTACCCACGACATGCCTCGATGGCCATTGATCGCCCTACCAGTCAATGGCTTTACCCTGCCAATCCAAGTAATCGATCAGCCCGTCGGGCTTGAGTGAATCCATGACTCGATCCAGACAGTTAGCCACAAACTCCGGCGTGAAGAGTTTTTCCGCAGGTACGTTTGCCTGAAAGGGTTTTGACAGTGGGGTGTCGGTGGTGCCCGGGTGGAACAGCACGAACTTCACGTTACTGGCTCTGCGTGCGTACTCTATGGCCGTGGTCTTCAACAGCATATTGAGCGCGGCTTTACTGGATCGGTAGCTGTACCAGCCGCCCAGTCGATTATCACCGATGCTGCCCACCCGAGCACTGAGAGTAGCGTAGATACAAGATTGCTGACCTTTCAGCACCGGTAATAATTTCGCTGCCCACAATGCGGGCAAGATCGTGTTGGTGTGAAACGTGGCTGACATTGAAGCCTCGCCCAGATTCTCCAAACGCTTTTCCGGTAACTGGGGGTGATCGGTAGAGTGCAGTGTTCCGGTACAGACCATCACACGGCCGATCCGGCCACGAAAGGTTTTTAACTCCTCAACGACTTGATTGATCCCATCCTCGTCTTCTGCTCCTCGCAGCTCCATCAGCGCCGGGTGTGAGAGGCCGATGGGTTGACGGCTCACTGCAATGACGGGATGGCCTGCGGCCAACCCCTGTTGCACAACCGCATGACCGATGCCACCACCGGCGCCAATCACGAGCCAGACAGGCAACTCGGCTTCCGATTTTATTGATTGATCATCAAACCGTGACATAACACCACCACCATTGTGAGAGCACAGCGCATGCTCTGATAGGTTATTGAATAATGAGCGCGGCAGCGCAGCAGCTCCCAGGCGAGAATAAACAGGTACAACACCATCAGTATCAGAGCACGGGTACTGGTGGTGAATGGAGACAGCATCACAAACACTGCAGACAGGGCAACCAGATTCGAAACCAGGCTGGAAGGCGTGTCTATCTGCCAGAGGGTACCTGCGAGAAAGGTCAGAATGATAACGCTATAGGCAACAAACGCTTGCTCGGCGGTTATGCCCCAAGGCAAGGGTAAGAGCAGCGCCGTATAAATAAACGGAATCAGTCCCAGCACGCCTAAACTGAGATCAACGCGGGTTAAGGATCTTCGGACACAGGGATCGGCTGATTTTTCCATGAGTAATGTTGAGTTCGCTATAAGTCATGATGGTTACGTGCAAACGTCAGTGTTAGATCAGCCTGTTGATGTCTTTTGTGAAAACCGATCTCTAATGGCTCAGAGTCAGTTGGTTACGGTATCGTTTGCTTGGCAGGTTGACCTAAAAGCCACGGTCTAATGAACCTTTAAACGCTCCTGTACGTAAGATTCACTAAAATTCTCTCAGGTGATTTATCAATGAAAGTAGCCATTATTGGTGCAGGTATTGCTGGGCTGACTTCAGCGCGCGAATTAACTAGGCATGGTGTCCAGGTCCAGGTATTTGAGAAATCGCGGGGTGTCGGTGGTCGCTTGGCTAACAAGCGCCTCGAATGGGGCAATATTGATATGGGAGCACAGTACTTTACGGCACGGGACGAGCGTTTTCAAAAACAGGTGGATCAGTGGCGGGAGCAAGGCATAGTGGCTTGCTGGCAGTTTAATCCACATTCACTGAGGTCTGGCGAACTTACCACTCGACCAGATTCGACCCCTCGGTTTGTGGGTACTCCGAAGATGAATAGCTTGGCACATGCTCTTTCACAGAATATTGATATTGCCTTTCAGACACGCATCGAGAGGTTGGAGCGTACAAAGGATGGCTGGAGTTTGGTGGCGGCAGACGGCCACGTTATACAAGAGCGTTATGATTGGGTTGTGCTGAGCCTGCCTGCCGAGCAGAGTAAAGTCTTGCTCTCAGGTACGCCTGTTGAGTGTCAAATTCCTGAACAAACTCATGTGCCATGCTGGGCGCTGGCCCTGGCAACGCTGGGGGATGTGCCTGCAGAAATCCAGGGGATTTTTGGCGATGAGGTGGTCTCCTGGGTTTCTCGCTTATCCTCACGTCCACAGCGACATTTTCAGGATAAAGAGTCACGGCAAAAAGGCTTGGGCAATTATGACGATCTGTGGATGCTACATTTCTCCAGTGAATGGTCAACCGCCCACGCTAAAGACTCAGCAGTTAATATCACTCAAGCTGGGCTTGAGTGGCTGTCGGCAGCATTGGAAAAGCATGTCGAAAAACCATTACAGGTCGTCCACGATTTTAAACATTATTGGCGTTACGCCCGGGTAAAAGATGACAAGGCAGCGTCGTCCATTATCGCTGATCGATCAAGTGGTGTCGGAGTCATTGGTGCATGGTCAGCAGGAGGCCGAGTTGAGGGAGCTTATTTATCCGCACTCGATTTTGTAGATTATTTTTTCCATGAAGATAATTAAATGGCTTCCCTCAATGTCTCATAAGAAGCCTCACTTGCCGACCAAAATCTGTCTGACTTGCCAGAGAAATTTTGCCTGGAGAAAGAAGTGGCGCAAAGAGTGGGTGGTCGTCAAATATTGCTCCAAGCGTTGTGCTTCACAGCGAGGCCTCAAGAAGAGGTTTGATAACCAGAAGCGATGTGATAACAAGAAATGATTCGATAAAATGATGCTGGCAAAGAATTATCAAACGGTGCGCTTAATTTTGGGTGACCAATTAAATGCTCAACACTCTTGGTTTGATCGCCCAGATGACAGTGTGCTTTACCTGATTGCAGAACTTAAACAAGAAGCCAGTTACGTTAAGCACCATATCCAGAAGCTCTGTGCCTTTTTCTCAGCAATGGAGATCTTTGCCAAAGAACTGAGTGAAAAAGGCCATCACGTGCTCCATCTCACGCTTGATGATACGGCCCAGTTCAAAAAACTGGAGGATCTAATTGCATCAACCGTTAAGCGGTTTTCTGCCAAAGTATTTCAATACCAGAGGCCAGATGAATATCGACTTCTCCAGCAGCTAAATGCTTTAAAGCTTGCAGATACTATCAATGTTTTTTGCGTCGATAGTGAACATTTTCTAGTACCCTTTGAAGATATGTCGGGCTATGTCAAGCCAAAACAGCACAATCGCATGGAAACGTTTTATCGAAAGATGCGCAAGCGTTTCAGTTTGCTGATGAATGGTGATCAGCCGTTAGGAGGGAAATGGAACTACGATGGTGATAATAGAGAGAAAATAAAACCGAAGGATTTGCAGGATATCCCTCAGCCCTTGCTGTTTTCCAATGATGTTGATGACAAACTGGAGCGTATCAATAAACACAATGTCATCACTTTTGGTCGTTGTGATGACAACCTACTGTGGCCTGTATCGCGTGATCAATCTCTGCAGTTGCTAAAACACTTTTGCGAATATTGTTTGCCTTTGTTCGGACGCTTTCAGGATGCCATGACCTGCCAGCATCCCGATCAATGGACACTGTATCACTCGCGTTTATCCTTTGCGATGAATAGTAAAATTCTGAGTCCTCAGGAAGTGATTGCCGCAGCAGTGGACGCTTACAAACAGTCCGATGGGCTAATTACTTTGCCACAAATCGAAGGCTTTGTTCGGCAGATTCTGGGGTGGCGAGAATATGTGCGTTGTGTGTACTGGGTGAATATGCCCCATTACAGTCAAAGCAATCATCTCGATGCTCAGCGTAATCTGCCTGAGTATTTTTGGGATGGCAACACCAAAATGAACTGCATGAAGCAGGCTATCGATCAGTCGCTGACCTATGCCTACGCTCACCATATACAACGGTTAATGATCACCGGTAATTTTTGTTTGCTGACAGGTATTCATCCCGATCAGGTGGATGCCTGGTATCTTGGTATTTATATTGATGCTATCGAGTGGGTTGAAATGCCCAATACCCGAGGGATGAGTCAGTTCGCCGATGGCGGCTGGATAGCGACCAAGCCATATTCTGCTGGCGGCAACTATGTGAATAAAATGAGTGATTACTGTAAAAGTTGTCACTACAAAGTTAAAGAAAAGTCTTCGGAGAATGCCTGCCCTCTGAACAGTCTCTATTGGAATTTTATGAATCAGCATCGCGATAGATTAGCCAATAATCCCCGTATTGGCATGGTGTATCGCAGTTGGGATAGGCAAAGTCAGGAGAGTCAACAAGCGACACTGGCGCGAGCTAATTGGTGTTTGGAGAATCTGGAAGAACTTTGAATGAGTGAGCTGAAGTATTTTAATTTTGAGTAATGCTTAATTCAACGTGAAGAAAATCTGCCAGAGGGCATCAGAGAGTAAGGTCAGAATGATAACGCTATAGGTAATACTATATATGGGTAATGCTATATATGGGTAACGTTATATATAAGTAACGTTATATATAGGTAACACAATGGGCAATAAACGCTTGCTCTGCGGTTATGCCACATGGCAAGGGTAATAACAGTGCGGTATCAATAAACGGTATCAGTCCCAGCACGCCTAAGCTGAGATCAACGTGGGTTAAAGGTCTTCCTACGCCGAGATCGGCTGAGTTTTCCCTAACCAATGTGGGGGTCGCCGTAAGTAATCATGATGACACGCAAACGGCAGCTTTAGTGTAGCCGGTTGATGTCTTTTTCGATGGGTTTCTCGGTCAACTCAGGTATTGATCGAATACCTCAAGCAACTTGGCTTTCACAAACGGCTTGGCAATAAATGCCTGCATGCCGACTTCCTGACACCGTTGGCGTTGTTCGATTAAAACATCCGCCGTCAGGGCGACAATCGGTAACGTACAGCCTAAGGCTCGCAGCCGTTGTGTGGCCTCCAACCCGCTCATAACCGGCATTTGAACATCCATCAGAATCATGGCGTAGCGGCTGTTGCCGTCGGCATTCAGTGAATCGTGATAGGCGGTGATGACTTCTTCGCCATTGTTGACTATGCGTGGGGTCAAACCCAATTGCTCTGTCTGTTTGCGGATAATGTATTGATTGGTGGGGATGTCCTCTGCGATCAGGATTTCACGTTGATAGTTTCTCTGGTCGTTAGAAAGCGCATCAGAAGACGAAGACTGGTTAAAACTTTGATCCAAATCCTGTGGAGTATGAGTGCTTGCAGATGCCAGTGGAAGCGTCAGTTGCACATCAAAACAGGTGCCTTCGCCCGGCTGGCTGGTCACCGAGATGGTGCCGCCCATGCGATCCACGAGGCCACGACAAATTGCCAGCCCCAGGCCGGTGCCACCGTAGTGGCGGGAGGTAGTGGAATCGGCCTGAGTGAATACCTCAAACACATTGTTCTGTTGTGCCTCTGTCATACCGATACCGGTATCGATCACCTGCAAAGACCAATCGCCATGACGCTGATCGGGCTGCATCTGCAAAGCGCTGACGAGGCGAACCTCTCCGCCGCTGTGGGTAAACTTCAGTGCATTGGCGATCAAGTTGGACAAAATCTGTTGCAGGAGATGGAGATCGCCTACCAGTCGTGCATCGTGAGGCTCACTCTGTATTAACAGCCGGATGGACTTGCCGTTGGCTTCCACCTGAAACAGCTCGCGGATATCCTCCAGTAATTGTCGAACGCTAAATACGGTCTCCTCGACCATTAATTTCTTGGCGTCAATCTTGGAATAATCTAACACGTTGTTGACGATTTGCAGCAGATGCTTGGCGGACCTGTTGGCCAGCGTAGCAAGTGTCGTTTGCTCGTCATCGAGTTCGGTATTTAGTAACAGCTCCTGAGCGCCGAGAATGCCGTGAATCGGCGTGCGGATTTCATGACTCATCACCGCCAAAAAGTCCGACTTGGCCTTGTTGGCCTGCTCCGATAACGCACTCTCCTGGCGCAGACTTTCTTGCAGGGCTTTGTAACTGGAAATGTCCCGGACAATCGCCTGAATAACCGTATGCCCTTCCCAGATCACCGGGCTGAGCAAAACATCCGCATAAAAATCCTCACCGGTCAGGCGTCTGTGTACCCATTCAAAGCGTGTGTGGCCATGTTTTGCAGCCTCCTCGATGTGTTCGAGAGAAAGCGTGAGAGATGATGTGCCGCAGGGTTGAATCGGGGGAGAAAGATCGGAGGGATGCTTGGTGCAAAACTCTTTCAGACTTCCGCAGGCGAAAATTTTAAGGGTTGCGGGATTGCAGTAGGTAAACGTATCCTGATCGAGCACCATCATGGCGTCGCCACTGAGTTCAAATAACCGCTTAAAGCTTTCGTCAGGTAACGTCATATCCCGGTCACTAGGTTGATGGATGTGATGTTCATATGTGCCAATATACTCCTTGAGGGAAGGCGTGGGTAACGAATCTGCTTTCGGGCGCCAGGGATTGGCTGTTTTATTGATCATTGTCAACAACTGCAGGATTTGCCAAACGGTTAATTCCATCGCCACCTTCTTCTCCGCGGTGCCGATCAATCCCTCTACAGCACCCTGTTAGGGCAGCTCAAGCCCTCTTCTAGGTCTGGCAAAATAACCATCTCCACCACCTGCTGTATCCTATTGGGGTGCAGGAAGAGTTCTTTGGATATTCCACCGAATGTATCTGAATGCATCGGGATGCCAGCATCTTTATCGGCTGCCTCGACGACGAATACGCTTACATATCTGATCACTTGCAGTAAGCACCCTTCGACAGGCTCAGGGCGAACGTATCGAGGGGTTCTGCCAAATCCGCTCGCCCTGAGCTTGTCGAAGGGCTTTCTATGAAGGAGCTAAAAGTTGACGGGGAATTAAATTGTTCCCTGCCTGCGTGTCGAGTTAAATTCCGTTACTTTCGGTTAGCTAAAAAGGGCGCTGACCCTTTTAGTCGCTTTAATCTATTCATCCAGTACAGCTCTTAACGCTTTTTCAATTAAGTATCGCGCTTGATTTGTATAGGAGTACACGCAGGCATGCACGGCTGCCTGTTTCCAATTTTCAGCTCCGCACGTTTGACTATACTCCTCGAAGGCGTTTAGACGACGAATCAAATCAGTTAAATGCGGCGGGCATTCGCAATTTAATAAATTTGATAAGGCTTCCGCTTCTATCAGAGCCTCTTCGTCAAACTGCCGTGGCTGGCTGTTGGGTAGCGAAATATCAAATGCTTTACCACTCTGGTTCAGGCTGGATAGATTTGTTGTCAATCTGAGTACTTTATTCACAGCGTCATCGATACGGGATGGCTCAATATTACTTGGTAGCAGAACTATGCCTTGACGCTCTAAAGCTTCCAGGACCTCTTGGTGAGAGTATAAATACAGGACAATCACATGAATTTTTCTTTCACTAATCTTTTTTAGTTGATCAATATGTTTTTGGTTCAGAGAGTTTTTTTGCAGGATCAATAAGTTTTTATCAGTGAGTGTTTTGTCAATTAACTTGGGATCAGATAGCCATTCATCACCATCGGTGTCTGAACAAGTGATAGCCAATTTGGGATAGCGCTTAATGTGAGTTTTGAAATAACGACTCAAACTGATCCCGACCACTTGCGTCTTCAGTGGATCACTTTCGCCCATATCAACGCATTCATCACCGGTCTCCAATAGCAGGCTGGTGAGTGTCTTGGTCGGTAGTTGGGCGATATCACCAATACGCATCCCCTTGTCGATCAGTTTTTTAATCAGCCGCAGGTGATCGATATCGGTTGCGGTATATTCCCGCTGTCCACCCGGGCTGCGTTTGGATGGCCCCAGCTGATAGCGACGCTCCCACATTCTCAGGGTGTTGGCATTGATGCCGGTCATCCGCTCCACTACGCCGATGCTCATTCTCGCTTGTTCCACGTAATAACTTTCTTTGTTGCGTTCTTCCACTCTAATTTCTCTTTGTTGTAAGCGCTGATGCCAATCCAATATGTATAGGTATTGTACATGTATAGGGTGGGATTGACTAAGCCATTTAGCATTTTTGGCGTATATTCTAGAGAATTGTACAAGATAGGTGCTGAAATGTTGGACAACAATATTGATAGCAGGGACGAATTGAATTTTGGCGAATATGCCGAGGTTTGCGGGCAGGGTGCCCTAGGTTCTCACTCCCGTGCTGAGCATGCCCTGCCAGCCAACGATAGCCAGCAGCAAGGTGATTCACTGGTTGATACACTTGATTTAACGCGTGTTAAGTTGGCGTCATTTGGCCTGCTGGACCGTGCCGAGGAGCGTAATTTGGCGCAGGAAATGGCCAATGCTGCCCGGGAGATTGCTTTAATTACAGTCACCTGTGATCGGACTGCGCAGGAGTTACTGAGCCTTTTGGATTCGTCCAGGGACAACACTTTAGATAAAAGCCGGTTTTCAGTCAGCGAACGCTATTATGCCCTTCGTAGAGAGCTTGCTCATCTTCAGAATACAGAGGGTAATGCCGCGGCTGTAACGCTATTGGTGGAAGCACTGCAGGCTGGTAAGCCGCTAGTGACCTCAGTCGATACGCTACCAGCCACGTTAGAGGAATGCATCTCCACTGTAGATTGGCCTGGTCCCTTAATGCTTGCCCTTGCAAAACGCCAAGGCAGTAAAGTTGAAGCGGCTTCGACGCTAGATCTTGCCATCGATGAATATTTTTCAGGCTCTCAAATCCATAGTAATGCTGAGTGGTTGCCTATCGACGGGGCCAAAGCCCAGCTTGATTGCCATGTCAAAAGTTACCTTGATGCGCGCGAGACCCTGGTTAAGCACAATCTGAGATTGATATTCCATGTCGCCAAGCGCTATACCCAGAGACCAGATTATTTGATCGACCTATTTCAGGAGGGAACTTTTGGATTGATGCGGGCGGCAGAGAAATTTCGTCCTGCCATGGGTTACCGGTTTTCCACTTATGCATATCAATGGATTGAATCCAAAATTAGAACCGCTCGAGTCAATATCGATAGGGTGATCACCATCTCCCCTGACTATAACAATGATCTGATCCGTTTGTCACAGTGGGTTGATCACCAAAAAGCTAACGACAAGACAGGGTCTACCCACGATTTATTAAAAGACTTAGGCATAAGCAAAGATCGCCATGATGCGCTGATGCGGATTAAGAATTACAGTTTGTCACTGGACGATAATCCCGCCGAGGGGCTGTCATTACATTCTAAAGTTGCGTCGTCCGATTCCAATTTGTTCGAGTCGGTTGCTGATGAGAGTAGTGCAGAATATTTAAATTCAATTATGAAAATGGTTCTTACAGATAGGGAGAGCTATATCATTAATGAGCGTTTTGGACGTCTTGATAGCGATTCTAAAACGTTTCAGCAGTTGAGCGAAATACTGGGCATTAGTCGAGAGCGTGTTAGGCAGCTCGAAAGTATTGCAATAGAAAAAATGCGTGACTGGATGGGGCGACAAGATCAATTAAGCTTCAATTCCTTGTGACTAAAAATAGTTTTCAATACCAAATTTTCCAAACAGGTTCTGAAAAAACTACTGAGGGAGTTATTATGAAATCATTTTTTCTAGGCGGTTGTAGTCTTGTTATGAACTATCGCTACAACCCGTTTCGTTATCTGGACATGGCATCGAAGCACTCTGTTATACAGGTTCTCGGATGGCTATGGAGTATTATATTCTTATTATCCTATCTGTCTGTTTTTTATTTCAAGGTTATGTGGTCAGCGTACTTTCTCATTGCTGGCGCGGTATTTTTCACTATCTCAGTGCTTAAGTGTGCGCAATCACGTTCCGCTGGGAAAGCATGTATTTCAAACCTTAGTAATGCATCAGCGTGTGTGTGGCAAATGGATCGAGAAGCTTAGAGGGTCCCTAAAAATCTAACGGAGGTTTATGATGAAATATTTTATAGCGTTGACATTAGCACTGACCATTTCTTTAATAGCCAATGCCCAGCCTGAAAAAGAACTCACTTGCCGGGCTTGTCATGGTGCTGGTGGAGGTGCGCCCATAGCACCAAGCTACCCGAAACTGAATGGACAAAATAAAGACTATCTCGTGAGTTCCTTAAAAGCATACCGCGATGGGCAGCGTGCAGGAGGGATGGCAGTGGTCATGACCGCTCAGGCGTCTCAGTTGAGTGATGCCGATATTGAGGCGCTGGCTGCTTACTATTCGTCTCAAAAGTAGTTTGTCTCAAAAGGAATGGTTTATCTCAGCAGGAAGATGTTGAGGTTGCAGCAATAAAACGGACATGAAATTAAGAGGCATATCTTGCCTCGTGCTCAATGACCCTGATTGAGAATGTCCGTTAAACTGTAGCAGCTTCAATCCGTCCACTTTGTATACATGAGCTTTTGGGGTTTCCGCTTTCAGTAACCATCCTGCGACAAACTCAGGGCGGACGGTTTTGGAAAAGCATCTCGACACGTTCACCCTGAGCTTGGCGAAGGGTTAATTGCCCATAAGTCGGGTCTCTATGAACGAGGTTGGTTTAGACTGGCTGGAATTTAATTCCCCCGTTCCCTTGCTGCTTTCTCTTCTCTGAATTTATTCACACAACCTTTGAATCTGCCTGTGAAACGTTTCCAGTGCTCCGCGATTCGGTGAGTTGATTTTCAGTGTGTTGTGAAATTGCAGGGTTGCACTGACATCGTTATTGGCAATGGTTAAGGTATAGCCGTCATACCCCAAATTGGCGGAGAGTTGTTCGTAACGATACTCGTCATCTTTCTGCTCGCCATATTCTTTGATGCGTTCGAAAGCTAGTAGTAACTCCCTCGCTGTGAGCTTAGTATCAGCTGTCATAGTTTTTCACCAATGGGTTGCTGGTAGGGCTTATAAAATATTGAGCTTCATTATTAAAACTACGGGCAGAAC